>JBCDFY010000013.1:0-54503 GCA_039176995.1 Bacteroidota bacterium | reverse complement strand
GATGATTGGTATTTGCCAAATGTACTAGAAGTCATTGGAAGAACTTTTGCGCAGCATCCCGATTTGCAAGTTTTTTGTGGGCAACAATATCTTCGATACGCCAATGTAGCTTCCAGTGTTTTTTTGATAGGAGAGGGATGACTCAAAATGGATTCTCCATTGGCGTATCGAAGATATTGTTGCCCACAAAAAACTTGCAAATCGGGATGCTGCGCAAAAGTTCTTCCAATGACTTCTAGTACATTTGGCAAATACCAATCATCGCTATTCAGCCAATTGAAAACCAAGCCTGTACAATGTTGTAAACCTTTATTGATGGCTTGTGCTTGTCCATCGTCTTTTTCGCTCGTCCAATAGGTCAGCCACCGCTCGTATTTTTTTATGATTTCAATAGAATCATCGTTACTTCCACCATCAATAATAACGTATTCTAAATTGGGGTAATTTTGGAGCAAAACAGAGCGAATGGTTCGTTCGAGGAAGTTACTTTGATTGAAACTTGGGGTAACGATTGAGATTTTGGGATAATTTATTTCTGATTTATATAGCTGATAATCAGTCTCTTGAGTCCAAGGCCAGCCAGTTTGCTCCGCTTTTGCTTTAGGCAGTTCTACTAGAAGTGATTTCATCCTTTCTGTTCCTTTTCTTGAATGAAATCTTTACGAACTGCCAAGCCAATTCCCAAAAAAGATTGCCCAGTACGTTGTTGAACGCTTTCGTATTGCTCTATAAATTCATAAAATTCATACGTTTCAGAACACTTATTTTTTACTTCTTGCCAAATCTTCCTTACTCCAGGACAAGCATCGCTCACAATGTCATGAAAAGCAATCATATTGGCGTGATTTTTTATAGTTTCAAAATCTTTTCGGCAATAGGCTTCTTCATGATTTCCATCAATTAAAATCAGATCAAACCTTTCTTCTGCAGCGATGAAACGCTGAAAAGATTGGCTGTTGCTATCTATTTGTAAAAATCTATGATTTGCTCTTGGTGCACAATAGTCCTGAAACGCACTATTTTTGACAATATCTACTCCAATTGCTCTTTGAATATTGTTGAAATAGTTGAGGTAATTGACTGTAATTAAGAAAGTTCCGCCGTGTCGGACGCCAATTTCTAAATAAGATTTAATTGAATATTGAGCTAAATGAATCAAGTAAGGCGCGAACTGTTTGGGATATTGCCAATGGCGCAAGCCATAGCCACAATAAGGATACAATTCTTCTGGAAATTCTTCTAAATGTTCATCATTCAAGCCTAATGATAGAAGCAATTGCTCCAATAGATCTCGATCTTTTAGTGTACTTATTTCTTGATTTTCCAGCAACTTCAAGTATCCAAAATCAATCGGTAGAACTTTATCGTATCTCAAGCGATCCAGATTGCTTTTTACTCGATTAGGAAGCAGATTTTTTATAGATTTCTTTAAACTCATTTGCCTTTGTTTAACTCTAGGATATTTGCTTTTGATAAACTGTTTCTTATTTACGTCATAAATCAAAAATGGTGGTATTTTAAATATTTTTTTTAGCAAAAAACGTTCAGCAAAGTACGCATCAAATCCAATTTTTACCATCAAGCGATAACACAAGTACAACAGTTTCCGACTTCTGATTTTCCATTTTTCGTTTGTGGAAAGAGTGGATAGTTTTTTTGCTAAACTTTGTTCCAGCTCCGCTAAATATTGTGCTTGAAACTGTTGCGATAACTGATTTGCTCTAAATCTAAATCCACCAATCAGAGCATTTGCGCTGTACAATTGTGCGATATCGAAAAAGCGCAGCCACAACTCAAAATCACCTGCCAACTGTAGTTTCGTGTTTAATTGACTTCCACACTTTTCCCAAAGACTTCGTCGCCAATAAGTAGATTCTTGTTGTATCCAACGATATTCTCCAACATAATAATGATATTTACTCCAAGATCTCAATTCGCTGATATCCAATATATTACTATCCTTGCCGATACTCAGCGGTCTTCCTTGAATCCATTCTACTTCTTCAAAGTTGGTGAATAATTCTGCAATTGTCCACAAACTTTTAGGCATCAGTAAATCATCACTATTTAGCCAACCCATAATTTCTCCTGTACTTTGTCCAAAACCCTTTTGCAAAGCATCGTAAAGTCCATTATCTTTCTCAATCTTCCAAAAAGCTAATCGTTTTTCATATTTTTTAATAATTTCGACGCTATCATCAATGCTGCCACCATCTACAATAATGTACTCCAAGTTCGGGTAGTTTTGATCGAGGACAGAGCGAATCGTTTGCTCTAAATACAGAGCATTGTTGAGGTTGGGTGTGATGATTGTGATTTTTGGTAGCGTCATTTATCTCATTCAACTTGAAAAACAAAAGTAAACAGAATGATAAGAAAATATTGGGCTAAATTTTTTCCAAAAAAGAGTAAGCCTTGGAGCGATGCACATCATTTTTATCCTATTGAATACAGCGAACCACAAGATATATTCGTCGTAGGTTATCCCAAATCAGGCAATACTTGGACGCAGCATCAACTGGCTAGTCTTATTTTTCAGATTGATGCAGCAATTATCCCTGATCGCTTAGTGCAAGAGCTGATTCCCAAAATTGACTATAAAATATTTTACAAGCGTATTTTAGATCGAACTTGTTTCTCTACTCATGCTTTCCCACAGCCAAAATTTAGAAAAGTGATCTATCTGGTGAGAGATGGACGAGATGCAATGGTCTCTTACTATCATATGAATAAGAATTTAGATATTGATATTAGTTTGGAGGAGATGGTTGTGGAAGGCAAAGAGTTGTACGTAGGCAAGTGGCATAAGCATATCGAACAATGGCTAGATAATCCTTACGATGCGGAAATATTGTATGTGAAGTACGAAGATATGCTATATCAACCTGTGCAAGAGTTGAGAAGAATGTGTAATTTTTTGGATTTAGATCGTACAGAAACAGTACTGCAATCTATCGCGGATGGTAGCTCTTTCAGTGCAATGCGTCAAAAGGAAGATCAACAAGGTTGGGATAATAAAGTTTGGAAAGTAGACCGAAAGTTTGTTAGAAAAGGAAAGACTGGTGATTACCTTGAAGAGATGTCCAAAGATTTGCAGCAATATTTTGTAGAAGAGGCAGAACAGGCATTAATTCACTTTAATTATCTCTAATCAAATGCTCAAAATTCTACACATCAATACATTTAGTTGGGGCGGTGCAGCAAAAGCTGGTATTAGATTGCATGAAGCCTTGCTAAGGTATGGAGTGTCTTCCAAGATTCTCTTCTTAGAACAAAATGATTATAATATTCCTGAATCGTACGATTTCAAAGGGCACTTATCAAAACAAAATATTACAAAAAAACTAAGGCAAAAGCTAAAAGAAAAATACGTTACACATCGTCAGCTTCAGAAGCTAAAAAGCATTGGTGGAGACCCAAATCTTTTCAAGTTTTCTCAAACGCCTTATCGAGTTCTCGACCATCCTCTTTTCCAATGGGCAGATATTGTTCATCTTCACTGGGTAAGCGATTTAATCAACCCTATCACTTTTTTTCAAAATATCCAGCAACCCGTTTTTTGGACTTTTCATGACTTACAGGCAGTTTCTGGTGGGTATCATTATAACTGTGGCATTGATAAGGAGCAATACAGCAAATTGATTGCCCGAAATCAATTTATCAATAAAAAAAGCATTGCTAAACAGAGAATTCATGTCATCTGTCCCTCGCAATGGATGCTGAAAAGTGTAGAAAATAGTGAATTGTTAGAAAATGCTCAATGCTTTCATTTACCATACGGTGTGGATACCGACATTTTTTCTCCTTTATCCCAAGAAACAGCTAGAACAATACTTGGCTTAGCTGTTGAATCTAAAATTGCGCTCTTTGCAGCGGGTAATTTGTTCGATCCAAGAAAAGGATTGATAGATTTGCTGGCCGCTTTTGCTCAGTTGAAAGACGAGAATATTCAATTAGCAGTGGTGGGGAATAAATATCAAAAACAGCTTCCAGAGAATGTACATTATTTAGGAAATATGAAAGATGAGCGGTTAATGCGAGTAGCATACGCAGCAGCAAACATAACTGTTCTACCTTCTTTAGCAGATAATTTACCTAATACAGCATTAGAAAGCCTTTTGTGTGGTACACCCATACTTGCAAACCGAGTTGGTGGACTTGTAGAAATTGTCAATGAGCAGAATGGTTCGTTATGTGATACTCAAAATATAGATGAATTTGCTCAACAATTGGTAGCTATACTCAATAAGGGCTTCAACAACCATTTAATTCTACAAGCTGCTGTAAAAAAGTATGGTAATGCAAGCCAAATAGAAAGCATCATTCCATTATATGAAAGAGTTTTGGCTAAGGTTTAATCTCCGTCCAACTGCAAAGCTCTGCTTGCTTACCTTACCATGAGTATCTCCTGTAAAGTCGTCAGGAAGATAAATGTAAAACACTTCTTGTTACACAATCTCAAAACAAAACACTACTTTTGTGCAAAATTACACGAAAAGTGACAGGAATAACTATGTACTGTCACTATTAAACGAGCTTAGTTAACTGTTAATAACTAATAGTTAACAAAAAACATATTATGAATACGCGAGCTACTAAACTAATGGCACTGCTTTGGTGCATGGCCCTTTCCTGTGCGAGTTACGCACAGATGAGTATTAACGGAAATACACTCTATGGTAATGAGTGGATCGATTACAATCAATCGTACTACAAAATTCCAATAGCAGAAGATGGCACTTACCAACTTAGCTATCAAGATTTGCAAACCGCAGGGATTTTTTTGGAGAGCACTATACCTCTAGGGGCTAATTTTCAGATTTTCCACGAAGGAGAAGAAGTTCCAATCTATGTGACTACTACTGGAACATTTTCGGCTGGAGATTATATAGAGTTTTATGGAGAGAAGAATCGAGGGAATTTAGATCGTCATCTCTATAAAAGTTCTAAGCGAGAACAACTCAATCCTGAGTATAGTATGTACACTGATACATCTATCTACTTCTTGACGTGGAACACTTCTACGAATAATAATCGTTATGTGACGGAGTACAATACCTCGACAAATCCACCCGCAGCAGAGCCTTACTTTTGGCACGAGGAAAAGATGGTGTATGGTGATTTTTATCAACAAGGAGAAGATAAAACAGGGAACGGTTTAGGGTTAGCACCTCGATATGGAGTAGCCGAAGGCTATGCCACTCAATCTTTCCTAAAAGATCAAACTGTTGGTCTATCTTTCAACAATCCTTACATTGGTGGTCCGGGGGCAACTATCCGCTTGCGTTTAGGAACGAGAGCAGGCAACCATGATTTGAGCATTATTTTTAATGGAGATACTACTTTAGAGCGTTCTTTTGATGGTTGGACGGCAAGGAATTATAGCTTTTCTCTCCTCACCTCGGAGCTGTCCACAAATGATGAAGTGAGAATTTTGGGAAAAGCATCCAGCGAAGATCAGTACATCATTGCTTCCATCATTTCTACTTATCCAAGAACCTTTGACTTCGGGGATGCGGAGGATTTCTATTTCCAAATTTCTTCCAACAATTCAAGTCGTTACCTAAAAATCAGTAATTTCAATCACGGCGGAATTGCTCCTGTTCTTTATGATCTTACTAATAAAAGAAGGATTTTGACAGATTTAAATAATGGTGTGGTTGAAGTTTTACTTTCCCCCTTTGCTGGAGAAAGAGAATTGGTCTTAGTTAGTTCAGCAGGCGCGAAAACACCTGCTGGTATCAACAAAAAAGAGTTTGCTAGTTTCGATTTTTCAGCAAACAGCACTAATTATAATTACATCATTTTGAGCCATCCAAAGCTAATAGAGGATGCCAATAATTATGTGCAACAATACGCAGACTATCGTGCAAGTGCGGCAGGTGGAACTTACATCCCTCTCATTGTTGACGTGACTGATTTGTACGACCAATTTAGTTATGGTATCGTGACGCACGAATTGGGTATCCGAAATTTTTTGAAATTAGCAAATACGCACTGGAATTCGGAATACTTACTCATCATTGGTAAGGGGGAGCAGCACCGAAGGATAAGAACAGGTAATGCTAATCCTGCTTATGATTTGGTGCCTCCGTTTGGCTATCCTGATACGGATTTACTTTATGTGATAGACAATGATTCTGACATCACTGATCCTTGGATGGCGGTGGGGCGAATAGCTGCTTATGAGCCAGATCACGTAAGGATTTATCTTAAGAAATTAAAAGAACACGAAGCTGCTTTGAATGGTGCTTCTCAAAGCATAGAAGATGTTTCCTGGACAAAGAGAGTTTTGCATTTTGCTGGAGGAGATGCAGCGATTGAGCCACGAATCCTCAGCGATATGGAAGTATTAACTAACACGATAGAAAATGGAAATTTTGGTGCAGATGTCATCAATTTCTCTAAGCAGGATAACGATATAGAGGCTTATCGTTCTGTGCCTCAATTCATTGATGAAGGGACTGCCATGACCACTTTTTATGGACATTCGACTTTGAGTTCTCTTGATTTTGATATTGGACGTCCAGAAAGCTATAACAATGCGGGAAGATACCCATTTTTCTATGCCATTGGCTGTAATACCAATCGCGTTTTTCAAGGGCTGATTACCTTGAGTGAAGAATATGTTCTGATTGAAGATAAAGGTGCGATAGGCTACTTTGGTTCGACTTGGCTGACAGGATTGTTTTCTCTGGGGAATTATGCCAAAATTTACTACGAAAACATAGCCGAAGAAATGTACGGAGCAACAATAGGGCAGATCATCGTAGAAACAACTAAGGAGTACGCATCGGATGGTAACGATTTCAATGCTCAACAATTAGCACAAGTTTATGCATTACAGGGTGATCCAGCCATTAGGATTTATCCTTTTGATGCACCTGATTATTTGGTGGATATGAATGCCAGTCAAATAAATCCTGATTTGGTTGACATTAATGAAGAAGAGATTACACTCAATCTTACGCTTACTAATATCGGAAAAAATTTGAATGGAATATTGGATATTCAATTTGATCATAAGCATCCTAATGGGACAATTGTACCAATACAAACTATCCAAATTAATGCACCAAGCTATGATACTTCTTTTACAGTTGTTCTGCCGATTGACAATTCAGCGAGTCTGAAGGGGGAAAATGAAATAAAAATAAGCATTGATCCTAGCAACAATTTTTCAGAAACTCCAAATGGAGCAGAAGATAACAACGCTTCATTGCTTCCATTTTATATTGTAGAGAGTGATGCAAAAGCGGTTTATCCCCGCAACTTTAGTATTGTTGGTCAGCAAGGTGTGACACTCAAATCTTCTACTTCTAATCCGTTTGCAGGTAGTACTACCTTCACGTTAGAAATGGATACTACGGCAAACTTCAATAGTCCGTTTAAAATGGTGCAGACCATTATCCAAACTGGAGGGGTGATAGAATGGATGCCTAATCTAACTTTAGTTAATAATACTACCTATTATTGGCGAGTCAGTCCAGATACTACAGTAACCTTCGGAAGAGATTTTGATTGGGATATGCATTCTTTTACTTACATAGAAAATAGTGGAGAAGGTTGGACACAAAATGATTTCTATCAGTTCAAAGAGGACGAATTATCACAACTTCAATTGGTGGATACGACCCAACGCTTGGATTTTTCTGCCACGCTCAAAGATATCAGGGTTGTTAATGGTAATTTCAGGAATACAGACCAAAACGACGTTGCAGTGTACGAAGATGGAGCAGTTGGATTTACTTTTTTTACCTGTCCCAATTCGATGAATCATGGTACGGAATCCATTTGGATCATAGCATACGATCCTGTAACCTTAGAAAGAAAGATTCGCGAACCTGGCGATCCTTCTTTCAATTGCTATTCCACTGCTAGGTATGTCTTTATAGCCAAATTAACTAGTCAATCAGAACGAGATCGTGCTATTGATTTCTTGCTCAACTATACCGAGCCAGATGATTACGTTATTGTTTTTACTACCAAAAATAATGATAACCTCTACCACGCTGATGAGTGGGCACTAGATTCCACTAGAAATAATGGACACAATATCTTCAACCTCCTAGAAGCGCAAGGGGCAGCTCGAATTCGAGAAATGGAAGATAGCGAAACGCCTTACATCTTCATCTATCAAAAAGATAATCCAGCTTATCAGACTGTAGAAGTTAAGGCAGAGGATAAAGAAAGAATTGAGGGCAGAGCTGTCTTCACTGGTTCCCAAATTGAAGGAACGCTGACCTCTCCCAATATTGGGCCTGCACACTCTTGGGGTTCTTTAGAATGGGCAGTTGGTGATACAAATTCCTCGGATAAAGTGTCCGTTAATGTTTATGGTGTAGACCAATCTGATCAGGAGGTTCTGCTGTACGAGGATGTAATAACTTCAACTTTTTCTCTAGCTTCTGTAGATGCAGCGACGTATCCCTATCTGAAGATGGAGTATCTTACTCAAGATGAAGAAGAAAGAACACCCGCACAAATAGATTTTTTAAAAGTGCTTTATGATGAAGGTGCGGATGTGACCTTAGCTGCTAATTTGAGCTATCATTTCCACAAAGAAATCATAGGGCAAGGCGATCAAATTCAGCTGAAATTAGCCATTGCGAATCTTTCTGATGAGATCGTCAATAATCTGGAAACTACTATTCAAATAACCGATGATAATTTGATCAATCTCAACTTTTCAGATACGATTCCCGTACTTAATCCACAAGGTATCGACACTTTGACTTTTGTTCTGGACACAGAAATACTGGCGATTGGCGATTATGTACTAAAAGTCAATACTAATTCGGATGGTGCTATTTTGGAAGAATGTATTGAAAATAATGCGGGCGCATTAATTTTTTCGGTTGAAGAATGTATTGCAGATGTTTTTGTTTCAGTGACCTACGATAGAGGTGTACCAGTAGTGGAGGTAAGCAATACTATTGCTGCGGATAATATTATTGAATCAACAGCAGAAGTGACTTACAGTGCAAGTACTAGCATTACTCTATTGCCAGGATTTCATGCAAAGGCAGGTAGCGATTTCCGTGCACTTATTGGTGGTTGTTCCCTCTCTGAAATCAGTGCTCTTCCAGAAGAAGAAAGTAAAAAGGCAGAAGTAAGATTAATTGAGAATAGACAAAGTTCCCCGACTGCCCCACCAGCGATAGAAGCCCAAATTGCTCCGAACCCAGCTTCTAATTTTACAGATATTCGTTTCAAATTGCTTCAAGGAGGAAGAGCCAAAGTAGCAGTTATGGATTTGAGTGGGAAAGTTATAGCAGAAACATTCTATACTGATGTACCAGCAGGCTGGAATCAAACAATAGTGAGTACTGAAAGCTTACAAAGTGGGATGTACTTGGTAGTTATCCAAAGCGAACAAAAGATATTGGTTAAGAAACTTTTGATCGAAAAATAAGCTCAATGGCATTTTCTACAATGCTAAGAAATTCATTAAGAAGTGGTAGTAGGACAGTTATGTAGTTGCATGACTGTCCTTTTTTTGTTTAAAAAACTTGTCTAGCTTAAAAAGTTAGACTATTCGCAGTACTTTTGATGAAAATTATTGAGTTATTGCTAAGATCAAAATCTCGATTCTAACGTATAATCGAACAAACATTTTCTAAGAAGCTGTTTTGATTTGGTATTTGAAAATTGTTATTGCTCATTTTTTATCAATTGAGGCGTCAAAAGCGGAGTCCGTACGGATGAGTATATTGGCAACGAAAAGTGGTACAGCAAAATCAAAGTTTGAATTAAAACAGCTTCTACGGCTTTCAGCAAAAGTTATACATCCTATGAAAAAGCTTACAAGCATTTGTATAGTCTTTCTTTTCTTATTCCTTACCTCATCTTATGGGCAAATGTATGCTGGTCAAGATACGCTTTATGGAAACGAGTGGATTGATTATGACTTGACCTACTATAAGATTGAGTTAGCGGAAGATGGCTTTTATCGTATCAATTACCAAGAACTCGTAGCGGCGGGAGTCTTAGAAGAGTCTGCTGAGGTAGAAGGAACGGCTTTACAATTATATCACCTTGGAAGAACGATACCAATATATACGAGTACAGCGGGAGTCTTCGGGGAAGAGGACTACATTACTTTCTACGGGAAGCATAATGACGGAATACTAGATCGACATCTGTATCCAGAACCAGAAGGTCAGCTTAGTTCCAAAATGAGTATGTTTACCGACACCAGTGCTTACTTTCTGAGTATTCAGCAAGAAGATAGAATCAATCGCTTCGAGGCAACTGACAATCAACTGTCCGAAGATCATACCAAAATAGAGCATTGCTGGCAAACGCAAGAGCGTATTTTTTCAGAGTTTTATTCTCCTGGTAGAAGCTTTTCGGGGGAAACTTCCTCACGCTACGATATAGCGGAAGGTTTTTTTGGAGGAGAAGATGCGATCAGAGGAGGAAATAGAAGATTAGCTTTAGACATCAATACACCAAGTTTGCAAGTCGTAGAAGAGAATGCGCAACTAGAGTTGAGGTTGTTCGGACGGAGTAGCATACATCGCTATGAAGTTCTCTTTAATGGGCAAGAGGTATTAGTGGATGAATTTACGGATTGGGCAGTTAAAGGTTATAAGATCGAGGTTCCTACAAACATACTCGAAGAGAACAATGATGTTCAAATTCAAGCAACTGCAAACAGTGATGATAAGTTTTACTTTTCCTCCTACACCCTTTTTTATCCGACAACACTGGATGCAGAAGGAAAAGATTATTTTGAATTTGAGTTGGATGCTAGTGAAGAATTCGTTCAAATAGAAATTCGAGATTTTGAACATAGAGGTACTGCTCCCATACTATATGACTTAAAGGATAAATTATTCATCAGAGGAACCATCGAAAGTGGATCAGTTAAATACGCTATTCCTCCTAGTTTTGGAGAAAAGCGAAAGTTGGTTGTTATGCACCCCGATCGCTACAAAAAAGTTGCTAATCTAAAAAAGCGAAAGTTTATAGAGTACCCTTTAAATAGCAGTAATGGCTATGATTATATCATATTGACGCATCCCAAACTGTATCAACACAGTAGTGGCGTAAATTATGTAGAAGAGTATCACAACTATCGTCAGTCGCTTGAAGGCGGAAGTTATAAGCCAATTATTGTTGATGTCACGCAGCTTTACGATCAATTTGGTTACGGAGTAAAAAGGCATGAACAATCAATCAAAAACTTCTTACACGCAGCTTCTCAAGTTTGGAATAGTTCTCATCTATTATTACTCGGTAAAGGAGTAGATAAATTAATAATACAAGATGAGGCAAAAAGAATAGAAGGAAATTGGGATCGCTTCGATTTAGTACCAACTTTTGGTTTCCCACATTCTGATTATCTTTTTGTCATGACCAACGAAGACGATACTCCTTGGATGGCAGTGGGTAGAGTAGCCGCGTATAATTCCGAACAATTACGAGCCTATCTGAAAAAGGTTAAGGAGTTTGAAGCGGCTCAAAAAAATGCAGGGGCAACCTTAGCAGAAAAAGCATGGATGAAAAGATTTCTACATTTTGCAGGAGGAGACGCGCTCATTCAAAATCAAGTAAGAGCCGATTTTACCGCCTTGCAGAGGTCAATAGAAAACAGCACATTTGGCGGAGACGTAGAAGTTTTTTTCAAGACTTCAGTTGATATTGTTCAGGAAGTTCCTCAAACCCAGAAAGTTAGAAGTTTAATTAATGAAGGAGCTGCCATGATCGTTTTTTATGGACATTCTTCCGCAAAGACGCTAGATTTTGATATTGGAGCACCAGAAGAGTATGATAATAAAGGACGCTATCCTATTTTTTACGCAATAGGTTGTAATACAAATACCGTATTCAGTCACCCTTCTACGCTCAGTGAAGATTACATTTTTATAGAAGATAAAGGTACGGTAGGATTTTTTGGCTCTACTTCGCTTACTCAGTTGACCAATCTCTCTCGCTATGCGAGAGGGTTTTACAGGAATTTTGGAACGGAAAGCTATGGGAAGACAGTCGGAGAAATCATTCGCGAAACTATCATTGACTATGAAGCAGATAATGCTTTTATTTCCCAACATATCAAGCACGTTCTCATGTTTCATGGCGATCCAGCTTTGAAAATTTACCCACACGAATACCCAGATTTTACATTAAATGCTCAACAATCCAAAGTCAGTCCTGATTTGATCAACGCGCGATTAGATAGTTTTCAAGTCCAATTGAATCTAGCAAATATAGGACGAGCAGTTGAAGATTCTGTTTCTGTTACCATCAATCAAATTTTGCCTAATAATCAAAAACAAAAGCTACGATCTTTACGAATACATTCTCCTAAATTCAGTACTACACTAGATTTGGCTTTACCCATAATCGAAAAGCAGAAAAGTGTTGGAAGAAACCAACTGGAAGTGATTATTGATACAGAAAATAGCATTGAAGAAGGAAGTATTCAAGCCGAAGCTAACAATACCACCCTGCTTCCTTTTTTCGTGATTGATAATGACATCCGACCTGTGTATCCTAGCAATTATGGTATTGTAAAAGAAGCAGAAGTTACTCTAAAAGCTTCATCAACCAATATTTTTTCAGGGAACGCAAAATTCTATTTAGAAATAGATACCGTGGTGACTTTCGACAGTTCAGTTAAGCGAGCAGCGGAAATAGAACAAAGTGGAGGCGTTCTATCTTGGAAACCACCATTTCAACTGGAAGAAAATACCGTTTATTATTGGAGAGTAAGTATCGACAGTACGCTCACTTCTGGTCGTGGATTCAATTGGCAAACTTCTTCTTTTGTGTATCTTCCTGAAAATGCTGGAGGTTGGAATCAATCTCATTTTCAGCAACTAGACGATAATAATTTTGATTTATTTGAATTCGAGGAACGCACGCAAGTTTTCACCAACCGAGCAATTGAATTCAGTATTCAATCTGCTTCTTTCTCTACCTTAGGAAGGTCTGATATTGCGGTAAAAAGAGAAGGATTTACCTTATTCACACCAGGTTCTTGTTCTGGTGGTCAATCTTTGTGGGTCGGTGTTTTTGATCCTGTTACTCTAAAAGTGCGCAGACGAGGACCAGAGGCTCCCGAACCTTTCAATTGTTTTGGTTCTGGTGGTTATGTGCTATCTGTTAACCTCAATAGGAAAACAGATCGAGCGCGTATTGCAGATTTTTTTGAAAACAATATCAGAGAAGGGGATTATGTCATCGCATTTACCACCAAAGCACCAGGTGATACCTTTAAAGCTGATGAATGGGCAGCAGATTCTACAGAATATGGGACAAATATTTTCCAAGCATTTGAAGCAAATGGGGCAAGACTAATTCGGAACATTGTAGAGCGAGAAACCTCCTATATTTTTGTCTTTCAAAAGGGAGATACCGATTTTCCTCCCATTGAAGAACACGCACGTAATGATGAAGAAATCATACAAGCGAAAACGTTTTTTACTGGACGCTCTGATGAGGGAAGCATGAAGACTGCACCCATCGGACCTGCAAATGCTTGGAATAATCTGCTATGGGATGTAACTGAACAAGAGGCAAGAGATAGCATAAAAGTTGATGTTTTTGGAGTAGATATAGAAGGTAAAGAAACTTTACTTTACGAAAATATAGAAAACCAAAATACAGACTTGTCTTCGATAAGCGCATCGCAATACCCTTATCTGAAATTAAGATGGAAGGTTAAAGATCGAGCTAATCTTACTCCTCCACAATTAGAATTCTGGCGAGTGACACATGAACTATTGCCCGAAATAGCCCTAACTCCTAACTTATCTTTCACTTTTCGGTCAGATACTTTGCAAAAAGGGGAAGAAATGGCGATCCAGTTAGCTGTGTCGAATATTGGAGAAGTAGATGTAGATAGTGTTTCTATGCGCTACACTCTAATTGATAGTGAAAATCTACAGCAACAATTTGATACAAAAGAAAAAGTGCTAAAAAGTCAGGATACTCTACTGACTGACTTCAAGTTTACGACGGCAGGTTTGAAAGGAAAATATCAACTTTTAGTAGAAGTGAACCCAGAGCAAATTCCACAAGAGCAATTCTTTTTCAATAATTCGGGAGCAATTCCATTTTTTGTAGAAGTAGATGAACGAAATCCGCTACTTGATGTCACTTTCGATGGTGCTAGAATCATGAATGGTGATATTGTTGCCTCTAAGCCGCAAATCGTGATCAATTTGCGCGATGAAAACCAATTCTTGGCACTAAATGATACTTCTCTAATGAAAGTTGGAGTGCTTTATCCTTCTGGAGAATTGCGCAGATTTCATTTCAATAGTGGCATCATGGAATTTTTTCCAGCCGACGAAAATAATTTGGAAAAAGAGAATATTGCACGTATTGAATTTCAGCCCATTTTTACCGAAAGTGGAACTTATCAGTTACAATTGTTAGCAGAAGATCGAGTAGGCAATCAGTCAGGCGATTTTCTTTATACTGTTGACTTTGAGGTAATTACAGAAAGTCAAATTTCTAACGTCTTCAATTATCCAAATCCATTTTCTACTTCTACGCAATTCGTATTCACACTCACTGGTTCTGATATACCCGAAGATATGCATATTCAAATAATGACCGTTTCTGGAAGAGTCGTGCGCGAAATTAGTATGGCTGAACTCGGAAATGTGCGCATCGGTAACAATCGCAGCCAATTCAAATGGGACGGCACCGATGAATTTGGAGACCGTTTAGCGAATGGCGTTTACCTTTATCGCGTAATGGTGAAAGGGCAGAATGATGTGGAATTTGAAAAATTTGACAACAATACCGACCAGTATTTTGAAGGTGGAATTGGGAAAATGGTGATTATTCGGTAAGGCATCATTGGTATTGAGCTAAATCTACATCACACAGAGTGCGCAGGGTCTTAAAACTTATCCATACGTGCTCTGCTAATTCTGCGTGTAACAAAAGTCAGATAAACAAATCAACAGTTCAACGCATCAACAATTAATCACGTCACATTCACTCGACTAATAATCCTAGCAAAAACACCTGGAAAGAAGCGTTTCAGATAAATCCCTAAAGTCTCGCTTCTGCCAACAATAAATTCTCTTTTACCCTTGGCGATACCTTTTACTGCTTTTCTGGCAAAGACTTCTGGGGAGAGTCCACTCGCCGTTTTGGCATCTGTTGTGCCTTGCACACTTCCATCTCCAGTAATCGCATTTTTGGAAACATCGGTATGAATATAGCCTGGACAAATGATGGTTACTTTGATATTGTCATTGACCGTTTCTGCGCGTAGCGAATCAAAAAAGCCATGTAAGGCGTGCTTAGATGCAGAGTAGGTAGAACGCAGTGGAGAGCCAAATTTTCCAACCAAACTACTCATCGCGACAAATTGCCCGCTGCCCTGTTGTAGCATAATGGGCAATACTGCTTTTGTCAGAGCTACTGCTCCGAAGTAGTTGATTTCCATGATTTTACGATCAACGGAAAGTTGTGTATCTTTTACAAATCCTCTTTGAGAAATGCCTGCGTTATTAATCAAGATATCAATGCGTTCAGTTTGTTCCACCAGTTGTTGAGTGATTGTCTCAAATTGTTCTTGCTCTTTCGCCACATCTAAGACTTGAATGATAACTTGAACGCCCGGTGCACAATTTTCCTTCACGCGCTCCAAATCCGCTTGCTTGCGACTAGAGATAATCAGATTCGCTCCATTGTTAGCAAATTCATAGCTCAAGGCTTCTCCCAAACCCGAAGAAGCTCCCGTTATCCAAACCCATTTTCCTTGTAGTTGCATTGCGTTTGATTTTGAAAGGGCGAAGATAGGACTTTAAATAGTTGTTGATTTGTTGAACTGCTGATTTGTTGATTCGATATTTTGCGTAGTAGTAGATGCTTCCACCTCTTTCACCCAATCTAAGATTAATTTTTTCACTTCATCCTCTTGATATGCCCAACGACTCGTATCCAAGTGAGTCGCTTCTTCTAACCTATGAAATTGGACTAGATCTTTATCAATTTTTTGATAACGATCTACAAAAGTGGTGGCACTTTCGTAAGTGACTAAACCATCTTTTCCACCTTGAATGCAAAGCATCGGTAAGTCTTCCTCTACTTGTAAGTAATTGATTGGATTAGCATCTTGGAACTTACCTTTGGTGTAGAAATTCAAGACCATTGTCTTCTTCATTTGCTCTAAATCCAAAGGAGAAGCCAACATAAAAATACCTGAAAAATGATCTTGTGACCAGCCACATTGCTCCAATGCCGCTCGGTTGTACAACCAATGTGCTGCCAAATGCCCCCCAGCAGAAACACCACCCAAAATGAACTTCTTGTCGTGTAGATTATGCTCTTCTACGATGTTTTGAATACAACACATCATTTCATTCAAATCTTCGCGCATATCGGTATAGCTATATTTTGGTACGCGCCGATAAGAAGGTAAAATGACACCATAGCCTTGTTCGACGAAGGACTGTGCATTTGGTCGAAAAAATTCAGGTTTGCCTAAGAGCCAAGCTCCACCGTGTAAATAAATAACGATATTTTGTTTGGTAATTTTCTGATTTTCAGGCTTTAAGAACAATAAATATTGCCGCCGTTGTTCACCGTAATCGTAGCGTTGTTCCCACATCGGTTGAATTTTAAAGTTCAGTAAGCGATACCAGAAGAGTGGGAGAGAGGTGAGTTCATAGAATTTACTTCCCTTCGCAAAAACTCGGATAGCAGCAATGAGTAGTGCAAAAATTCCTAAGATCGTCAAAATTAAAATGGGTGCAGACATCTTCGTAAAGTGTGGAGGTGAAAGTCTATCAACCTAACGATACTCAAGGGGACGATGTTTTACAGCAAAGCTAGTTTGAAGCGGGGCAAAAAGTGATTTTTCTTTCGTTAGCAGCCTAATAGCGGAACGACCTGAAAATCCATATGAGCGGCCTTGTCTCTTACTACGCAGCAGTCTAGTTTTCACTTTTAATGATTTCCGTCTGCTCCGCAAAATACTGTGCAAACTGCTGCATTTGACCTGCTAACTCTTTATTTTGAGTAGCTTTGAAATAAGTATCAGCCATGGCTCGTAATGTCTGATAAAAAAAGCGATCCATCTCCATAATCTGCATATCCTTTGTCCAGAGATCAATTTTCAAAGTATCCATATGATCTTTGTCGAACAAAGAAAGTAACATTGCCTTACATTCTTGTATGGTTTCGCCATTAGGATTATCCGAAGATTGCCAGTGAATAGTTCTGGGCATATTTTTTTCATCTAAACCAACTTCAATATTGATCTTAGAACGTTTCGCTATTTTGTATTTTTTCATCTTAGTTCAAGTTTTTGATCTATAGTACAACCTAAAATTACCTACTACTTAGCACTTACTACCTACTACTTATCAACACTCCAACTCGTTCCCTCCTTCCCATCTTTCAACTGAATCTTCAACTCCTTCAAAGTATCTCGAATCTTATCGGCTGTTCCCCAATCTTTGTTTGCTCTTGCACTATTTCGCATATCAATCACCAAGCCCATCAGACCATCCAGCACTTCATTATTGCCGCCGCCCGCTTCTGCCAATTCATCTTTTAGTCCAAAAATATCGTAGATGAATTCCTTGAAAACAACCTGCAATTGCTCAAAAGTAGTTTTGGAAATGACGTTGATGGAGAGTTGCTGATTTTTGAACTTGAAAATATAGCTACTCAATTCCATCATACGCGCAATCGTCTTAGCCGTATTAAAATCATCGCTCATGCTGTCGTGAATGCCTTGGATAGATTCTAAAACTGCTTTTTCGTCGGCTTCGACAACAGCTTCTTTGCCACTATACTCCAATTTCTGCAAAACCGCATTCGCTTCCATCAATTTGCGATAACCTTTTTCCGCCGATTGCAAACCTGCATCGGTAATATCCAAAGTACTGCGATAGTGTGCTTGCAACATGAAATAGCGAATCGCCATTGGGCTATAGCCTTTGGTAATATGCGGACTTTCTCCTGAAAATAATTGCTGTGGCGTAATCGTATTGCCATCGCTTTTGGACATTTTGCGTCCATTCATTAGCAACATATTGGTGTGCAACCAATAGCGCGCACCTTCGCAATTACAAGCAGCACTGTTTTGCGCCACTTCATTTTCATGATGTGGAAATTTCAAGTCATTGCCACCGCCGTGAATATCAAAAGTCTTACCTAAGTACTTAGTGCTCATAGCAGAACACTCCAAATGCCAACCTGGAAAACCTACTGACCAAGGCGATTGCCAGTGCATCAAATGATTGTCCGCTGCTTTCATCCAAATGGCAAAATCGGAAGGATGACGTTTCTCACTTTGGTTCTTTAAATTATCTCTAGTTTCACTAATCAAATCCTCTACTATTCTACCAGATATTTTACCGTATGAACCTTTTTCTGCAATGAATTTAGGTGTATCGAAGTAAACCGAGCCATTAGATTCGTAAGCATAGCCATTGTCCAAAATATCTTGTACCATTTGGATTTGCTCTGGAATATGACCTGTAGCCGTCGGTTCAATACTTGGTGGTAAGTTATTGAAAATGCGCATCATGTCGTGGAAGCCATTCGTGTATTTTTGTGCCACTTCCATCGGTTCTAGCTGCTCCAAACGCGCCTGTTTTGCCAATTTATCTTCGGCATCTGTATCATCTACATCGCCCACCAAGTGACCAACATCGGTAATATTTCGTACATAACGCACCTTATATCCCAAGTACATCAAATAGCGATAAATCACGTCAAAGCTCGTAAAGGTGCGTACATTTCCCAAATGCACATCGCTATAAACTGTTGGCCCACAGACGTATAGCCCAATTCTTCCTTCTACTAATGGTTGGAATTCCTCCTTGCCTCTTTTTAGGCTGTTGTGGACGGTTAGTGATGATTTCATTATTTATTTAGCTGTTAAGTAGACTGCTAGATTAAAAGATATGAGACATGAGGCATACCCATACGGGTTAGTATTGAACGCCCCGTATGGGACGCAAAGTACTCGTGTTCAATTTCTTATAGTAATCAAAATATCCGATTTTTTAGGGCATATTGCTTAGTAGTTGGCTATTAGCTAGTTAAGCAATCTTAGTTTGTTGATGTATATTTTAGATGTGAGATATGAGATTTTGAGATTTAAGACTTGTTAGTTCATGTAGTCTTATATCTCATATCTTCAAGTCTCATATCTTAAAAACGCGCAAATGTAACTTACGCAATCTTCCCATACAAATCATACTCACTCGCATCGGTAATTAAAACCTCCGCAAAGTCGCCTATACGCGCAAAGTTTTCTTTGGCATTGACCAAAACTTCATTATCTACTTCTGGCGAATCACCTTCTGTTCTACCGTAGAAAAAATCGCCTTCTTTGCGATCAAAAAGTACGCGATAGGTTTGTCCAACTTTCGCTAGATTCTTCTCGTGCGAAATATTTCGTTGCACTTCCATCAAACGATTGGCACGATCTGCTTTCACTTCGGCTGGCACATCATTTTCCAGATCATAAGCAATTGTATTCTCTTCATGTGAATATTGAAATACGCCAACGCGCTCGAATTGCATTTCTTCCACAAAATCCACCAAGTCTTGAAATTCTTCTTCAGTTTCGCCAGGGAAACCAACCAACATCGTTGTTCGCAAGGTCAGATTTGGAATTTTTGCTCTAGCCACTCGAATCAATTCTCTTGTTTTTGCTTGTGTGATTTGTCGACGCATCCTTTTCAATACATCATCATTAGCGTGCTGCAAAGGAATATCCAGATAATCACAAATTTCCTTGCGCTTTGCCATCACATCGAATATTTCTACTGGAAACTTGCTCGGATACGCATAATGCAAACGAATCCACTCAATGCCTTTTACATCTGCCAAGGCATTCAACAGTTCAGGTAAAGCACGTTTTTTATATAAATCAAGACCATAATAGGTTAACTCCTGAGCGATCAACATGAGTTCCTTCACGCCTCTTCGTGCCAAACCTTGCGCTTCTTTTACTAATACTTCGATGGATTTGGAAATGTGTTTTCCGCGCATCAAAGGAATCGCACAAAAGGAGCACGTTCGATTGCAACCTTCCGAAATTTTCAGATAAGCATAATGGAAAGGAGTCGTCGTAATGCGTTCGCCAATCAATTCGTGCTGATAATCGGCATTGAATTTTTCTAATAGCAACGGCAATTCTAACGTCCCAAAATACGCATCTACTTCTGGTATATTTTCTTCTAAATCATTTTTGTAGCGTTCTGAAAGACAGCCCGTTACATAAAGTTTTTCGATGTTGCCCTGCTTCTTTTCTTCCGCATATTCCAAAATTGTATTGACCGATTCTTCCTTCGCCAAATCTATAAATCCACAAGTATTGACAATGATGACGTTCGCATCCACTTCGTTCGATTCGTGGTGTACCTCGAATTCATTCGCCCGCAATTGCGTAATTATATTCTCCGAATCCACTAGATTTTTGGAGCAACCTAGTGTGATGACATTCACCTTATCCCGCTCAATCGTTTTTGTCTTCATAAATCATTTTGAAAATGGAGGTGTGTATAAAATGTATTACGCAGAGTCTTGATTTTCAATAATTTGAAAACTAATAAGCGTGTAATAGATACAAATTAATGGACACTACCAAAAATGAGGCGCAAAATTAGTCAATTCAACTATAATTCTTTGCAAGAAGTCGCGTTAATAAGTTGTAATGTTATTTTTATCACACTTAGGGTTCATATTCTAAACTACTCCTATTTAACTTATCAACATATGAAAAAGACACTTCTCTCTCTTTGTTTTGGATTTTTTTCAGTTTTCTCTTTTGCTCAAATTGGTATTACTGCAGGTTATACGAGCTTGGAAGCTCCAGAATGGGAGTTTCAATTTCAGCAGGAATTTGGAACAGAAACCCAATTGTTGGCTAATGGTAACCGAGTTGGAATCAATTATTGGTTACGCTTGAAAAAGATACGCTTGGAGTTTTTTCCAAGTATTGAGTATGCTAACTATCGTTCTCAAATTGGTGCTTTCGTAACTGCCACTCAAGATCAGACCATCTATAGTGCTAGATTCATAGGGGGATTTTTTCATACTAGAGCTTACCTATTTGATCTCGTCAATGATTGCAATTGTCCAACCTTTTCAAAACAAAATGAAACTTTCAAAAAGGGCTTTTTTGTACAGCTTTCTCCAGGCTATGAGTTTTTTAACACAGACGTGAGAATACGAACAGAGGATGTAACTACTGAGAGCAGTGCTGCGGACTCTAGATTAAGTCTGGGGGCTTCTATCGGACTGGATATTGGTATTTCAGATTTTCTTACTTTAACTCCCATGGTCGGTGCAAGTTATTTATCAGACGTTGATGGAGACCACCTAATGAGCAACAGAGCAGTTGGTGATGATTTTAGCAATATTTATCAATTTTTCGCAGGGATTAATGTAGGTTTGCGCTTCGAGAAGAGTAGATACTAGCTAGATCGCCACGCTGCGAGACGGAGTACTTCGTTTTGAGCTACTGCGCTGTCAGAGACAATAAAACGAGTTATTATCGAATCATCTCGAACAAATTCAAACCCATATCGAACTTTGATCGTCGCCTGTAAGGGCGATGCAATACGCTCATCAAGCAAGCGAACTAAGCATTTAATGAAGCAAATACTCAACCGACTCTACCAGCATACGCCACTCACAAGAGCAGAAGCCAAAAACATCTTCTACGAAATTGCAGAGCAGAAATACAACGATATTCAAATCGCTTCTTTTCTGACGGTTTTTATGATGCGTCCAATTAAATTGCCTGAATTACAGGGATTTAGAGATGCTTTGCTAGAGTTGTGTGTGAAAATCGATTTGGAAGGAAGAGAAACCATTGATATTGTCGGAACGGGCGGCGACGGAAAAGATACCTTTAATATTTCTACGCTTTCTTCAATAGTAGTAGCAGGCGCAGGTTATTCGGTGACGAAGCATGGAAGTTATGCGTCTTCTTCTGCCAGTGGTTCTTCGGATGTGTTGCTACATTTTGGTTATCAATTCAGCAATCAGCGAGATCAACTGCTGCACCAATTGGACGAAGCCAATATTTGCTTTTTTCATGCGCCTATTTTTCATCCTGCCATGAAAGCGGTAGTACCAGTTCGTAAGCAATTGAAAGTCAAGACCTTTTTCAATATGTTGGGTCCTTTGGTCAATCCTGCGCAACCCAAATATCAACTTTTTGGCGTTTTTGATTTAGAATTAGCGCGAATGTATCAGTACATTTTGCAAGAATCTCAAAAGCAATTCGCCATAGTCTACGCAACGGATGGCTACGATGAAATTTCTTTGACGAGTCCTTTCAAATTGCGAACGCATTTCAGTGAACAGCTCATTTCTACTTCGGATATTGATAAACCCCGCTATCAGCAGTCCGATATTTATGGCGGCGGTACAATAGATTCTGCGGCAAAAATTTTCATGGATATTTTGGAAAATAAAGCTACAGAAGCACAAAAAGATGTTGTCGTTGTCAATGCAGGAACGGCAATTCATTGCATTAAACCTGAACAAAGTCTAGTGGATTGCATGGCAGAAGCAGAAGCCTCCCTGAAAAGCGGTAATGCACTGTTAAAATTCAAACGTTTGCTTGAAATTGCAAAGGCATAGCTTATTTTAGCCTTCGTTTTTTATCACAGTAGTCATATGAGTTGATTCACACAGATCAAATAGTTTTGTTGCGTTCTTGAGTGCTGATTTTTACTCTATAAGTCCTATTCTACTATGTAACTATGTGAGAACGCTATATGTGCTATGTGGTAAATATTCACGCATTATTAAGAACATTAAAACCCATTACTGATGAATCTCCGTTTCAAAGTGATTGTACTTTGTCTTTCCTCTCTTTTTATTTCAGAATCTGCTCAAGCGCAAGTTAATTTACGCAAGCTTCGCCAGAAGGCGGAACGTGCCATTGATAAAGCAGTGGATAAGGCAATTGATAAAGAATTAGGACTAGATAGGGGTAACAATAGCTCCACTAACTCTACCAATAATTCAGATAATCCTTCTGCCGCAGGGCGAGGAACCAAGCTCACGCCACCCGATGTGAGTCAACACATCGCGGATGCCAATACAGCAGTCGCGAGTAAAAACTATACCAACGCCAAGTTTGAAATTCAGCAAGCCATCTTAGGCGTTGAGCTAGAAATTGGCTACAAAATCTTAGAGAATTTGCCGAGTACAGTCAATAGTATGTCCTTCGATGAAAACAACGATCAGGTTAGCAGTTCTGGCTATGGATTTGTAGGTTTTACCGTTGGACGATCGTATGAAGGCAATAACAAAGTTCTCAACTTTTCAGTGGTTAGCAATAATGTATTGATTTCTGCTTATAGTTCGATGATGACGAATGCTAGTTATTCGAGTAGCGAAGGCGAGCAAAAGACAGTCAACATAGACGGAAATAGAGGTGTGCTGCGCTTTGAAAATGGTAACTATGAACTAGGTATTCCGCTTGGACAAACCTCTATTATCGTTTTTGATTGTGATGGATTTGCGGATGAAAATGAAGTATTGAATGCTGCTAAGTTATTCAAAATCAATGAAATCAAGCAGTTGTTGGGAGAGCAGTAAACAGATTTACTAAATTTCCAAAATTTAGTAAATCTCAATGTTTGAAATTTCCTAACCTCAAACCTGTATTGGCTCGTTTCCAAACGAGTGCTCTAAATCAATTTGCGGAGAAAAATTTAGCAAATCCCTATTCTATATTCTTTAAAAATACCACTCAAAATGAAAAAAATCACACTATCCATATTCTTACTTGCGACCTTCCTTTTTACCCAAGCACAAGATCAACTCAACAATCATTTAGCAGAAGCGAAAACAAATTACGCCTCTGACAATTTGGAAGATGCGCGTTTTGCCTTGCAGCAATCGCTGAACGAACTTTACATCGTCATCAGCAAGCAAATTTTAGAAACCTTACCCGAAACTTTGGGCGATACCAAAGCGCAATCCGAAGGCGATCAGTACAATGGCACAGCAATGGGATATACAGGCGTCTTTATAGATCGAACTTATGCGAGTGCAGACCAAAAAAAGGTAATTGATGTTTCCCTAGTGCACGATTCACCTTTGATGAGTAGCATTGGTTCTTTTTTGGCATCACCATTAATGAATTTAGCCTCTGGTAGAAAATCGCTGAAAATTGATGGCTACAAAAGTGCTTTAGAAACCAGCGAATCAGACGCGAAAACTTACACGATTTATATTCCTTTTGCTCAATCACTCATTACGCTGACTTTTAATGGTTATGATAGTGAAACGGAGGTGATTGGCTTGGCGAATCAGTTGCCGATTAAGGAGATTGTAGAGGTTGCGCAGTAGTTTAGGAT
Source organism: Bacteroidota bacterium (assembly GCA_039176995.1). Taxonomy (GTDB): domain Bacteria; phylum Bacteroidota; class Bacteroidia; order Chitinophagales; family Saprospiraceae; genus JAAUTG01. The sequence goes on along the minus strand of JBCDFY010000013.1, from coordinate 30,180 downwards.
TGGAACGCAAATCAGACGGATTTTATAGATGATGGACGGATTTTTGACAGTATAATGAAGAATCTGTGAAAATCAGTTGGATCAGTTCAATCCGCATTCCCATACTTTTAACCCTCCTTAAAATGCTCTAGTTGCTTCAAAACTGCTCCCTCATTTTTCTCAAATTTCTTCATCTCAAAAGCAGCAACGGTTCCCGTCAAGGCAAACATAATCCCCATCATGACACCGAAAATTCCCCAATAGCCATCAATAGCAGAGAGGTATTCTATGAGGATTAAAATGATGCCACCACCTAGAAAAATGGTATAGCCAAGTGGTTGGGTAATGATGAGTTTCTTTCGGTTATTGTATAGTTTAATCGTCTGATTAACAAAGGCTTCTGTAGAATCGCTGAAACTTGCCTTCAAGGTGTTTTGATGGAAAAAAAATAAGAAATAGAACATTCCTAGACCAACGCATATAAAACCTGCGACTTGTAAAAGACTTATACCTTTGCCGATAAATAAATTAGTTGCGATGATAATAGCAATCATAGTTATGAGCGTAGAAATCAGCATTCTTGAGGTTAACTTAAGATTCTTTCGTCGCTTTGCCTCATGTGCTTCTATTTTTTGCGCAATGCTCTCCACATTTTCTACGGGCATCATTTGCTGGATTTGCAATTGCAATTCATTTACTTTTTCCCAGATTGTTTTTAATTCTTCCATGATTAATAAATTGATTTTTGATATTTTTCTTAATTCGATTGACTCGGACGGCTAGCGCATTTTCATTCATACCTAGAATGTCTTCCATTTCCTTATAAGATAGACCTTCCAAGTAGAGCATGATGATAGATTTGTCTTTATCATTGAGGGAGCGAATACAAGTGTAGAGCAGTTCAATATCTTCCTCTAGTTCCACTTTTTCGGATAATTCCTGCTTAGCAATTTGCTCCAACCGCTCTGTGTAAACCAAGCGCGATTTTTGCTGCTTTCTTTGGTGCAGAAGACAAGTATTAACCGTCACTCGATAAATCCAAGTAGCGATATTTGATTTGCCTTTAAAAGATTTCAGTCCCAACCAAATATTGATACAAGCCTCCTGAAACAAGTCTTGCACTTCTTCTTGGTCTTTGCAAAAACCAAAGCAGATCTTGTAAATTTTCGCTTGATGTGCCTGTAGGATATGTTGGTGTTGTTCGTTCATCTATTCTATTAGATACAACAGATTGAGATTTCTTACAGGATGGAAAGAAATTTTTTGGAGAAATCTATTAAAACAAAAAAAAAGAACGTGATTTACCACGTTCTAATATGTGTAAAACAGACTTAATTTATACCATAATTTGGTTTGTCGTAGAGAGAAATCTAACGATTCTTAGGTACTTGTTCATCTTACTCTATAGCGCAATTGTTGTAACAGTATGCATTATATGACCTGTTACAACTCACAATACACCATGAGTCGCAACTTGGAGCGTTACACCTACAAGACGGCCGTCTAATACCTCCCACACTAAAGGTTACACAGAGACAACCACAGCCATTAGACTTTGCTAAGTCGTTTGGGTTCTTAATGGATGCCCCAACAAAATTTGTGGAGATAAGAGAGAAACTACCTTCCTCAAACTCTCCATTATCCAGCTTATCAGATCCAAAGGCATAGATTGTATTCGAAGAAAGATCTTTTACAATTAACTGATCTCCCAGAAAAGCAATTTCTACTTTCATTTTGGTGGGTAGTGTATTTTCATCTACACCAATATAGAAATACAACTCTGTGTTAGCCAATTCTCCTTTTGAGCCATTGTATTGAAGTTTTAAATACGGAACTTCTTCCTCTTCGATAATGAGCGTGCTTAAGCTGGTTTGAAGTGCTCCCTTTCCTACAAAGTGGTAAGATGCAAAACTGGGTTCTTTTTGTACATTTGCTGCTTCGATTTCTTTAGCATAATTGGCTAACATGTCAAATTCCTGAGCTTCCTCTTCGCCAAAGGTTTCAATGCTGTTAGAAGTTTCTTGGCAACTGCTCAAGATGAATAATAAAGGGATCAAAAAAAGAAGATTCCATTTAATGATATTCATATCAATAAAAAGTTTACTAAGTTCAATAATGTCATGTGGATTATTAGAGCAGATGAAACATGGCATAGTACTTATGCTTTTCGATAGCTGTGGCTATAGAATCACCATCTTTTAGCCTTTGAAAAACTAAAGGTCAGCATATCAACTTATTTTTCATATCTTAGCCTAAGATACAAGACAAGTAAATCGCACTTAGAAATATGGAGCGTTGGCATGGAAGCCTTATTTCTGATACTATTTCAGGAGAGATTGCACATTTCTGGAAAATTCTATTTTTTTGTTTGGTAAGCTCGACCTTACTGGCACAAGACCCTTATCACATCAATTATTCTATTGCCGATGGATTGCCAAGTAGTGAGGTATATGATTTGGAGATAGATTCTTTGCAACGATTGTGGATTAGCACTGATAGAGGCGTCTGTGTCTACGATGGTTACACATTCAAAACCTATACAACCAAAGATGGACTGGCGGACAACACCAATTTTGAAATTTACAAAGACCCGAAAGGAAGATTTTGGTTCAATGGATATAACAAGAAACTTTCTTATTACGAAGACGGAAAATTTCATCCTTATGAGTTTAATGATTCCCTAGTCTCCACGATCAGTCAATTCTCGCGAGGTTGGGTTCATAATATCATTTCTTTTGATGAGGAAGACTACTATTTTAACGCTGTAAAATCTCGTCGTTGCGTAGTTTATCAGTTTAATAAGAACAAGGCACCAAATCTCGTATTCGTTGGCGAGGAAAGAAAATTGATTGATGATTTGGTCTATTTAGAAAGTGACATCTCTCCTGCGAAGAAAGTAGGGGCTTCCTTTCATTATACTTCCTCTTCCTTAGCGATTGAAGCCTCTTTTGCCTTAGAAACAGATCAATTTTGGATATACCGCAAAGATGTACGCTTGTTTAAGAAGAATAAGCAAACGAGAAAAACGGAGGTTTATCGTTCTGAATCTCCTATCGAATTTATGTACATAGATCATCAGGATAATCTATGGATTTGTACCAGAAAAGGTATTTTATGTTTTGAGCAATTAGATTTTACCTTGCCTCCAAAACATTTCTTTAAAGATTTTACCATTTCTAGCATCCTTCAAGATTTTGAGGGAAACTATTGGATTTCTTCTAATGAGGCAGGTATTTTTCTAGTCCCTTCTTTCGATATTCAGGTGATCGAAGGTGCAAATGAAAAGGAAAACTTTTTATCGATAGGTCAACTTAAGAATCATTTAGTAATAGGCACCTCCAATACCAGATTATTTATTGTTAATAAGAATGCTCGAAAGCAAATCATTCAACTTCAAAATATTCGAGAAAAAACGCAAATCAGACATTTAGAAAAACGTAAAGTACCTAATCAATTAGATTTTGGCGGCAATCATTTTATTACGGAAATAGAGGGGCAAGTTCAGCTTGTGAAAGATAGTGAAAACAAACCTAGCTTGGAATACGATAGACTACAGATTAGCAACCTATTGAGCAACGGTGATCTGTTCTCTTATGTAGGTATAGGATTTAGAATTACTAGAGAGAACGAGGCATATGTAAGATCATCTGAACTAGAGAGACCACTTACAAAAACGACTACCGTAATTGTACAGACTTCGCAAGAAAAAATTTTACTAGGCACACTGAATGGTTTGTATAAGATAGAAGACTATGATTATGATAACTATGAAGAGTTATTCGTGTCATATCCAGATCGACCGTTTAGAAGAATAAATGATATAAAGGTTGATGATAAGGATAATATTTGGATTGCTACGATTGGAGAAGGAATGTATCTGATGACTGCTGATACTACTTATCATTTAACTACTTCTGATGGCTTAGTGAGCGATATGGTTAATCAGTTATTAATTACTAATGATACTACGGTATGGATTGCAACGAATAAAGGGATTAATCAGTTGAACTATGAAATAGAGGCTGGACAATTTGATTTTTTACCTCCAAAGCTGCTTAGTATCAATGATGGACTCAACTCTAACTACGTCAATGATATAGAACTGTGGAATGGGGAACTATGGGTGGCAACCAATGATGGAATTTGTAGTTTTCCTACGAATATTTTGGATAAGGAATTTCCAGAAGTGCCCATTTTTATTAATAAGTTTCTGGTCAATGATTCGGTTTATACCGTAGAGGAAGATTTAAGTTTGACTTACGATCAGAACGATATTTTTATTGAATTTACAGGCGTTAGTTTTAGAAAAAGAAATGATAATGCGTTCTACCGATACAGATTGATTGAAGCGAATACGAACAACGATGCCAAGTGGTTTGAGACGAATGATAAAGCGATTCGATATAACAATTTATCTGCGGGAAATTACCGATTTGAAGTGGCTGCTCAAAACAAGCTAGGGCAATGGAACAAAATGCCCGCATTGGTAAGTTTTAGTATTGAACCTCACTATTCTCAGACGATCTGGTTCAAATTACTGCTTTTTGCTTTAGTCACTTCAATTGTCGCTGCTATCATTTATATCTTAATCAATAACCATCAGCGAAAGCAAAAGCTGAAAGAGACTTTACTAAAAGTACAAGCCGCGGAATTAGCTTCCTTACGCAATCAAATGAATCCTCATTTTGTCTTCAATTCGCTCAACTCCATTCAAAATTTTGTCTTCAAAAAAGATGTAAAAAAGGCGAGTTATTATTTATCTAAATTCTCAGATTTGATGAGGAATAGCTTGCAGTATACTCGACTGGATTTCATCACATTGGAGCAGGAGATTTCGTTTTTAAAGGATTATTTAGAATTAGAAATGATGAGATTTCCAAATAAATTTGAAGTAGAATTTGACTTGGATGAAGACTTAGATGTAAAAGATATTTCAGTACCCTCTTTGTTGTTGCAACCCATTTTAGAAAATTCCGTCAAACACGCCTTCAAAGGAATCAAACAAAAAGGCTGGATAAAAATAAAAATCAGCAAGAATCAAGAAGAATGTCTCCAAGTGCAACTACTGGATAATGGAGTCGGAATCAAAGAGAAAGTAAAACCCGAAGAGCAAAACAACGAGCATCATAGATCATTTGGAATGAAGATTTTGAGGGATAGAATTGAATTATTAAACAACTCCGTTTTTGAAGGTAAAGCATACGTTGAATACACGAACTATTTTTTAGGAGACAAAGGGCTTAAAGTTCTTTTGAATCTTCCAATTACATACAACACATGATAAAATCCATTATAGTAGAAGATGAAATTAATAGCCAAGAATTGCTCCAAAATATCTTGGAAGAACACTGCGAGGGTATCGAAGTGCTCGGTATTGCTGACGAGGTGAGCAGTGCTATCGAATTGATTAAAACGACTCGTCCAGATGTTGTTTTTTTAGACGTAGAGATGCCAGGTGGAAATGGATTTGATGTACTTAATGCTTTTAGCTCCTTCGATTTCAAAGTGATTTTTGTAACGGGCTACGATCATTATGCCATTAAAGCAATTAAATATGCTGCAATAGATTACATTCTAAAACCGATCAATCTTGAAGAAATACAAAAGGCAGTCGAGAAAGTAAAAGGTATGACGGTCTCCCATCAGAAGCAAGTCAATTTTTTGAAAGAAAATGTACAGAAACAACCTAATCAGCTTGATCAATTCATCCTTTCAGGAGAGAAAGGACACGAAGTTGTAAAGTTCGATGACATTCTTTTTATTCAATCGGATAGAGCATATGTCACATTTCAGCTAACCAACAATAAGAAGCGAGTTGCCTCCAATTCCCTCCAGTTTTATGAAGAGCTACTCCCTACTTCTCAGTTTTTTCGCATCCACAAATCTTATTTGATTAACATTAAGAAAGTGCTAACTGTCCATACAGGGCGAGGTGGTGATGCGGAAATAGAAGAAGGTTTTTCTCTGCCTATCGCTTACCGAAGAAAAGCGGCTTTTCTTCGGCTGCTGAAACGAAATCCCTCTCATTCTTGACCACTCAATTTATTTGATTCACTAACATCACAAAGAGTAAGTCACCCTCTTTGAGTCAAATCAAGTTGCGTTGGGAAATCCATTCTACGCACTAATGATTTATTTCGCCCGGAATCTGCTTTTGAGTTGCTCCAACTCGTATTATTGTAATGAGAGGTATCCGCCTTACAAATAGAATCTTAATCAGTGATAACAAATTAGTTTCCTAATCGAGCATTTACAAGAATGAGAAAAAAAGTGACGTTTAAAGAAATTCAAGCGATTGAAGATTTAGAAAAGTGCTTTTTACTGAGATATCGACAGTTCGTTAATACAGCACACCGAGTATTCTTGAAAGGAAAGGATAAAATTGATATTGACCGCTTCGATATTTACAGCAAGCATTGGGGTGTTTTTAGTGAGGAAGGAGAAATCATTGGTTACGCTCGAATTATCCAAGAAGAAAAGAATTTACGAGTGGCAGATCATATTTTAGCAATAGGAGAGAAGTATGCTTTTTCTGATTTTGAACCTTGTGGATGTAAATTTCCAATATTTACTTATCAAACCGATCAATCAGAATCTTCTACAGCTACATTTTTGAATCGTTATTCTCATAAGGATGTATTTGAATTGAGTCGCTTCATCATTAAAAAAGGCAACTCCTTTCGCATTTCCAAATTCATGGTAAATGCAGGATTGGGGATTTACAAGTACAGCTACGCCGATAGATTAATCATACTAGCCTGCCATATAAGTCATAAAAAATTTTGGAATGCTTATGGATTCAAAAAGATAAAAGAAGAGGAAGTTTATAACGTTGGTTCACTAAAATCTGTCAATCTATTTTCTCAACTATGTGGAATAAATGAAAGGCTAGAAACAGAATGGAGTGAATATGCCAACGAATTCAAATTAAATAACAAAGTTACCATTGAAATATGAAGAAGTTAATCGTAACTACTGTATTCTGCGCACTCGTTTATTTCCTGCCTTTGGTTGGGAAGCCAACATCATATACACATCCTTCTTTCTTAACGGTTGTGTTTTTCTTTTTTCTGCTGTTTCTCACACAGCCTACCTTTAAGGCAGCAGACATTAGCGAAAAGTCTAGTACCGATAAATTCAGTATGCTGTTCATTACAGTTGCTTTAATTATTATCTTATCAGGTTCAGTCATCGATTGGGCATATTTTAATTCAGAAAGCCCGACAACTAATGAAAAGGCATATCAGTCAGTTGGCCTATTCTTGCTAGTCACAGGGAGTACGATTAGAATATGGGCGATTTCTCATTTAGGTAAATATTTTGCTAACACGGTGAGTTTCAACTCCGAGCACCAATTGGTCAAATCTGGACCGTACAAAATCATTAGGCATCCAAGCTATCTTGGAGCCTATCTTGCGATTATTGGCTCTGCTTTCTTTTTAAATTCTACTGTTTTTGCCTCGATAGCAATTGTGATGATGTTTTTCGTCTATCAGTATAGGATAAAAGTAGAAGAGCAAGGTCTAATCGGCATTTTTCAAAATGAATATTTACAATATATGAAGCAGTCCAAAAGGATGATTCCTTTTATCTATTAAGCACGCTCTGTTGAATTTTTACTTCAAAGTAGTGGAATTACTTAATTCAATAAATTGCATAAAAAATGAATAGCTGGTGTCAAGATTTACAACAATTAAAAAATGTTTTAGTGGAATGTTTTGGTGATGTGGGAAGACCAGTGGAGTCTTCTCGTACTAAGATGGATAATTTCCTAGCAGCATATAAAAACTCGATGCGCGATGATGAATTTTATATGCTGGTTGATGTGCGTCCGCGTGCCATTCCCATTCGATGGATTAGCAACAATGTCAAGCGCATTATAGGAGGAAGTTCTAACACGAATATGACAGGTTGGTTCAGTTTAATTCATCCCAGCTTTTTGAAATTATACTTGGAGTATGGAAAAATGGCTTATAAGATCAGCGTGAAGCATAAAGAGAGTTTGATCGGTAAAAGGACATCTTACTCTATCATTATTCCCATTATGAATGCGTTGGATGGAAAATATTGGTTGTTCAAGCAGTCCTGCATTCCAATTGAGTTTGATAAAAATAACAGGATGGTCGCGCATCTCAATATATACACAAGATTAAATCGCTTCAAAAAATATACGCCCAGCCAACCACTGATTCATTTCGATAGTGTAAGTCAAAATCACTTGGAAGCGGAATTGATTGCGGATATGCGGAACAATGTTTTCAAATTGTTCTTCTCTGACTTGGAAAACCGTCATAAAAAACTGTTAATAGAATATTGGCGGCAATATTCGGGCTATTTGAATGGGCAAGGAGAACGACCAGAAGCTCATTTTATGAGTCAGAAATTGAATATTCAAATGACTACGATCTATAAGTATAATCAAGAAATTATAGAGTATGCTCGGGAGGCTTTTCCAATCACAGATTTTTCGGACATTTTGTCAGTGCTAGAGTTCTTACACGCGTTGTTTGGAGCAATGGAACACAGTGTATCGGACAAACAGGCTCAGTAAAATTAAAGCAAAAGCTGTGTTAAGGTAATATAGCTCTAAAGGCTTTTAGTAGTTTTGAATAGGGTTGAAGTGGATTCAGTAGTATTTAATAACCTGTGTCAATTGTATTTTAGTAAATTATCAACTCACTGATAATCAGAACTCTGCGTACTCTGCATAACACACTTTTTTGAACACTCTCGTGGATTCATGCGCTTTGCGATCTATGTGAAAATATTCTGCGGCTATGTAGTAAATATTCACGTAAAATCAACAACTTTCTGATTGACTGTGTTCTTCAAAACAAAAACACATGATGCAAGTAGTTGCCTTCACTTTCAATCCCTTTCAAGAAAATACTTACTTACTCTATGATGATTCCAAAGAGTGCATCATCATTGACCCAGGTTGCTATCAAGCAGAAGAAAAGACAACCATTATTGATTGTGTTCAAAAAAACGAGTTGAAGCCTGTTCGATTGTTGAATACACATTGTCATATAGATCACGTCTTCGGCAATCGCTTTATATCAGATACTTATGCGCTGGATTTAGAAATTCATGAAGGAGAATTGGTCGTACTGAACTATGTGCCACAAGTTGCTCAAATGTACGGCATTCCTTATCCTGAACCTTCTCCACTTCCTAAGAAATACCTCCAAGAAGGAGAAGTCATTGAATTCGGAAATACGCAACTGAAAATACTTTTCACTCCTGGACATTCTCCAGCAAGTATCTCTTTTTATTGTGAAGCATCAAAATTCGTGATTGCAGGCGATGTACTTTTCAAAAATAGTATTGGACGTACGGATTTGCCTGGTGGAAATTTCGATACGCTACTCAACAGCATCAAGACGCAACTATTTTCACTTGGCGACGATGTGAAAGTCTATTCAGGACATGGAGAACCAACTACGATTGGAGTGGAGCGAAAGACCAATCCTTTTTTGGTAAACAGCTAGAAGAGTTAGTGGATACTTGTAGCATCAGCGTAGGAAGCTAATAAAATCTCTGCGTGCTCTGCGCCCTCTAAGTGAGACAAATACTCCTTTTTTCAATAATTAAAATTAATTACCGCATAACCTGCGCGCTGCAAAGTCACCAGAACCGTCATCGCAGAAAGTGCTAATTGTACGCCATCTGCCATTTGTTCTCGCTTAATATTACGTCCTGCGGCGGCTTGCCCACAGAGGTAAATATTAATGTCTTTTTCTACTAATTGGTCGATCAATGACAGATTAGGATGCTTCACCTCGTAGCGTTCTCTGTAAGTTTTAGAGTCAAGAATATCTTTGGTTGCATCGCCATGAACAATGACCGAAATATCCAAATTCCCAGCGGGGACACCTGCTTGTCGGTGCATATTGTAAAAGCGCATCACGGTCACTAGCCGTTGGTTTAAATCATCGATTGTCTTTCCACTTTTCGCAACATCAAAAACGACCTTATATTTTATAGACTTATTGGTTGGAAAATCGGGACTATCCACCACGAAGGTTTTATTGATTGCTTCATTCAATGCTGCGTCATTCGGAATCCCTTTTTGTTGTGCTTGTAGCGCGAATACAAATAATGTAAAGTAAAGCGTGTGTACAATTTTCATGTCTAAATATTTGGTAGTGTTTATCATTATTCTGCATCCATAGAGTCCAGAGAATTTATAACCTCTGGAGAATCAATCCTATGGGTTCTCCGCGAACTCTGCGTGAAATACTTCTTTCAAATTTTGCTGCGAAATTAGCGAATTCTCTAATATCTATGCTCGCTCTCTGATCGTTCAGGATAAAAAATACTGAGAGGTTTGGGAATGAGAAGAACGTTTTGCTGTAGAGGTAAGTGGATAATTTGGTACTTTTGCTTATAAAACGAATCAGTATGGGCGAATTTCAAGCCTACAAATTCCGAAGCGTGGATCGCTTACTCACCCGCGAGGAGCAAGACAAAATCAGTTCTTGGTCGAGCCGAACCCGTGCGACGGCTAATGGTGCAACTTTTACTTATTCTTATGGTGATTTTCCTAAGAAAGAGGAGAACGTATTACGCGAATACTTCGATCTTTTTCTCTACTTCTCTAATTGGTGTACACGCCGCTTGATGCTGCGATTTCCTAGAGATTTGGTAGATTTTATGGCAATGCAAGCCTATTCTATTAATGCAGATCATTCCTATACAACCCATTTAGAGATTGCTAAAACTACAGATTATGTAATTGTCGATTTTAAACCCTTAGGCAGACGTGTCCGCCTCAGGCATGAACCATAAGTCATTGAAAATCAGTTCGCAAAATTACCCAACAAGCTCTAAGATTGACCATTTTGACAATTATTAAATGAAAAGAATAGGACTTCTTTCCGACACTCACAGTCATCTTGATCCTTCCATTTTTGAATACTTTGAAGAATGCGATGAAATATGGCACGCAGGCGATATTGGTGATCAAGATTTGGTGAAAAAGTTACAAGCCTTTCGTCCGTTTAAAGCTGTCTACGGAAATATCGACAGCGAAAAAATCCGTTGGGACTTTCCCGAAAATCTGATCTTTGAAGAAGAAGGCGTAAAAGTTTTTATGACGCACATTGGTGGCTATCCTGGGCGGTATAATGCTAGAGTGAAGAACATTATTTCAGAAGAACAGCCAAAACTGTACATCTGTGGACATTCGCATATTTTGAAAATTCAATATGACAAAAAGTACGAATTGCTACATATCAATCCAGGCGCGGCAGGTAATCATGGATTTCATAAGGTGAAGACGATTGTTCGTTTTAGTTTGGAAGAAGGCAATCTTAAAGACGTAGAAGTAATAGAATTGGGTAGGAGAGGAGTGTTAAAAACGTAGCTCAAACGTTCCTACTTGAAGGACATCTATAATAGCGTTCCAACAAGAATGTTTGAATTGCGAAATTACTCATACTCAAATGTATCATAAGGACTTTCAATCTTCACCTTAGCACTTTCCGCAGCTTCTACTCGACCAATAATTTGGGCATCTATATTGAAAGATTGCGCAATTTCAATGATCGAACTAGCATATTGCTCAGGTAAATAAAATTCTAAGCGATGTCCCATATTGAATACTTGATACATTTCTTTCCAAGAAGTGCCTGATTCTGCTTGAATCATTTGAAAAAGTGGAGGTATTGGCAACAGATTATCTTTTACGATGAGTTTGTTTTGGATAAACTTAGAAACCTTAGTTTGTCCACCACCCGTGCAATGAATAATGCCATGAATATCCCCGCGATGCTGATCTAATATTTGCTTCAAAACAGGTAAATAAGTTCTCGTTGGCGAAAGCACTAATTTACCAATTGAAATGGTTTGTCCACTCACTTCAATCGTATCCGTCAGTTTCTTACTTCCTACATAAATCACTTCTTCTGGCGTGTTAGAGTCAAAACTATCAGGATATTTTTGGGCGTATTCTTTAGCAAAAACATCATGACGAGCAGAAGTCAAACCATTGCTTCCCATGCCACCATTGTAGGCTGTTTCATAAGTGGCTTGTCCCGAAGAACTTAAGCCAACAATCACATCTCCAACTTCGATATTATTAACAATTAAATCAGAGCGTTTCATCCGCGCGAAAGTGGTGTAACCTACATCGATGGTGCGCACAATATCTCCTACATCTGCGGTTTCTCCACCAGCAGCGTGAATGCGAATGCCATAGCTTGCCATCTTTTCAATGAAAGAAGAACTTGCTTTAATCAAAGTACTGATGACATCGCCAGAAATTAAATTTTTGTTTCTTCCAATTGTAGAAGAAAGCACAATATCATCTAAACAGCCTACACAAGCCATATCATCAATATTCATTACAATGGCGTCTTGTGCAATGCCTTCCCAAACGCTTAAATCACCTGTTTCTTTCCAATATAAATATGCTAAGCTAGTTTTTGTGCCAGCCGTATCGGCGTGCATGATATTACAGTAGTCCGAATCTTGCGCTACAAAATCAGGTAGAATTTTGCAGAACGCATTAGGAAACAAGCCTTTATCTAAATCTTTGATTGCAGCGTGTACTTCATCTTTGGTGGCAGAGACACCGCGTAGGTCATATTTATATTGCTCTTTCATGGCGCAAAAGTAGCGAGATTTACTTTCTTTGCAAGAAAAAAATATGCGACTATTTACTTTTATAATATTGGCACTTTTTCTGTTGGCTTGTGAGAGCACCGAACCTCAAGTTGAAGAAAATACCATTCAACGGTCTGACTTAATTGGTGTTTGGGAACAAGTCGATTTTAAAGTAACTTACAATACATTCGATGAGCCAGATTCAATACGTGTTTTTGAGGTAAAAGAAGAGAATTGGACAAAATCGTTATCCATCAAACCTGTAAAAACTTATTTCTTGGCAGACAGTACTTATCGTCAAGATTTTATTGATCTGAATGATAATGTGTACGATACTCAGAGAGGACTCTGGAATCTCATTGGCGACACTTTGATGTTGATTTCACCTAGCGCAACCTACACCTATGACATCGAATTATCTTCCAACGGAACTTACGATTACTCAGGCTTACTGGATTGGGACGGCGATGGTGCAGAAGATGATCGTTACGAGGCAAAGCAACGCTTGGTGAGTCGAAATACGAGTGGCGCAGCGCGTTAAAATTTGCGTTTTCATGCTTAAAAATGCCTAGATCAATTTTCAGTTACAACAAAAATATATATTTTGGGTTGAAGAGTGATACATCACTTTGAACAACACATTTTTATGGATAAGCTAAGAGACTTACTAGAACGATCAGCCTTTGGAGTATGCGACTATTTGGGAGAAAAGATGAAAATTTCTTCTGCTCGGGTGCGTGTCTATTTCATTTATATTTCCTTCATTACTTTAGGTTCTCCTATCATTTTTTATCTCTTCACTGCCTTTTGGTTGAACATCAAAGAATACATTCGTAGAGGAAAGCGCATCACTTGGCAATAATGGAACAATTTGTTCTTCCAAGTCCAGTGCAAGAGCTTTCCGACTCGCTCCTTCAAGAAAAAAAGGTTCGCTTATTCATTAAGCGAGATGATTTGATTCACCCGATTATTTCGGGCAATAAATGGCGAAAACTCAAATACAATTTAGAAGCTGCTAAAGCGCAAAAACATAACACTTTACTCACCTTCGGCGGCGCATTTTCTAATCATATTGTGGCTACAGCTGTTGCTGGGCAAGTATATGGTTTTCAAACAATTGGAATTATTCGTGGAGAAGAGTATCTACCGCTAAATCCTACTTTGCAATTGGCGAAGGAAAGCGGCATGAAACTGATTTATGTGACCCGCTCGGAATATCGAACCAAAGATCGTTTAGCATTGGCTAAAAGTTTAATTTCAACTCCATTCTACTTCATTCCAGAAGGTGGAACAAATCAACTCGCCCTAAAAGGTTGCCAGGAAATTTTAATGGAAAATGAGAACCAATCATTTGATTATATCTGCGTCAGTTGTGGAACGGGCGGAACAGTTTCGGGCATTATTCAAGCTGCGAAAACGACTCAAAGAGTGATTGGTTTTTCTGCATTGAAAGGTGATTTTTTGAAGCAAGAAATCACTAATTTATTAGATCAAAAATACGATAATTGGACTTTACAAACGGATTATCATTTTGGAGGCTATGCGAAATTCAAGCCTGAGCTGATTGAGTTTGTCAATCAATTTAAGGCAGAACATTCTATTCAATTAGACCCAATTTACACAGGAAAGCTATTTTATGGAGTGTTTGATTTGATTGAGCAGCATCATTTTCCTGAAAGTAGCAAAATTTTGATCGTTCATACTGGTGGGTTACAAGGGATTCGAGGGTTTAATGAGCGGTTTGGGAATCTTATAAATGCTTCTGACTAAGCATCATATCTCATGTAATAGACGTTTCACTTAGGAATTTTATCATCCAAGAAGTATTATGAGACTGATCTTATTATTCACATTCATCTTATTCTATTTTACATTCTTTTCTCAAACTCCTAAATATAAAGTCATAAGCTTAAATAGTGGACTAAGTATCACTTCTATCACTCGTTCTAATATTCAAGGTGCTCCTTTTGGAGCGTTATCTTCTCTTTCAGGCAGTTTGACTTATGAGCATTATTATGAGAATGGACTTTTTCTAGGAACTGCACTGTTTTACAATCCAAGAGGAGAACAAACCACTTTTACTTGGACAGACCAAAATGGTAAGATCACTGGAGATGGAAAGACCAAGTTTCAATACAATTATGTTTCCCTACCTCTTAAAGTAGGTTATTATTTTGGAAATAAGTTTTTGGGAGTTATAAATGGGGGAATCTTACCTTCTTATTTGGTATCCCTTACAGAAGTATCAAAAAATATCTACACTATTGATGGTGAACTTATCGAAAAAGCAAAAGAAACGACCAGTGACATCGGAAATTTCAATCGCTTTGATCTAGCAGGAATAGTTGAATTGAGTATTGGACGTAGAGTTGGTAAGCGTCTGTGGATAATATTTTCAGCCTCCTATCAACACAGTTTTACCAATATAACAGATCAAAATATCTTTAATCTCAATAGTTATCATTATGGAGTGACTTCTGCTTTAGGAGTAAAGTATCTTTGGAAATGGAAGAGAGAAGATAAGGTTATCAATGCTTACTACTATCCAGGATATTTCCCTAGTACACCCATAAACGGTGGTTGAGAAGTTCGATACAAATGCAAAAGTATGATAAATAATTTTACCACCGATTGTCTTGGTCTGTGACAAAGATACAATACGCTCATCCAGTGGCACAACATGATGAGCATACAGCATCTCAAAAAAAAACCTGTCCACCATCCGTCACATCCTGTCTAATCCCCATACGGGCAAGCTGCGTTCCAATCCCACCTACTTTGGACTCAACCGCACAATCGGACAAATCACTTCTTCTAAAGAAATTCCTCCATGCTGAAAAGTATTTTTGTAATAATTATTATAGTGATTGTAATTATTAGGATACAAGAAGAACTTGTCTTCTTTTGCAAAAATGAAAGTGGAACTTACGTTGGGACGTGGCAATAAGGCTTTTTCTGGTTTGCGTACTTCTAACACATCTCTACGTTCGTACTGCAAATTACGACCAACTTTGTAGCGCAAATTCGTAGTGGTTTCACGATCCCCGACGACTTTAGAAGGTGTATTTACGCGAATGGTGCCGTGATCAGTCGTGATAATCAATTGTGCACCGCGTTCTGCTGTTTTTTGTAAGGCTTGCCAAAGTGGAGAATTTTCAAACCAAGAACGAGTCAAAGACCGATAAGCCGTTTCATCACCTGCCAGTTCCTTCAAAACTTCCATTTCGGTGCGTGCGTGCGAGAGCATATCAATGAAATTATAGACAATTACGGTCAAATCATTATTCAGATAGTTGAGAATGTTGTCCAACATATTTTTGGCATTGGCAACATTGGTGACTTTTACGTAGTCAAAAGAGAAGGTTTTACGCCGCACCAAACGATCAATTTGTGCTGCCAAAAGATCGTGTTCGTGCATATTCTTTCCTCCTTTTTCATTATCATTTTTCCACCATTCAGGATAGTAATCTTGAATTTCGGAAGGCATCAAACCTGCGAAAATGGCGTTGCGGCTATATTGTGTAGAAGTGGGTAGAATGCTATAAAAATAGTCCTCTTCATCTACTCGATACAATTCCGAAATGATCGGTTCTAGGATTTTCCATTGATCGAAGCGCAAATTATCCATTAATACCATCACCGTCGGGCGATCTTCGCTCACTTTTGGTAAGATTTTACTACGCATCAAGGTATTCGACATCACTGGAGCGGCTTGGTTTCCTTGTACCCAATCCAAATAATTTTTCACTACATAACGCGAAAATTCTGCATTGGCTTCGCTCTTCTGCATCGAGAGAATATCCGCCATACCAACCGATTTGGATTTGTCTATACGCAATTCCCAGTTGATGATATCTTTATAAATATCGACCCATTCTTCATAATCTAAACCGCTATTGATTTGCATCGAAATTTGGCGAAATTCTTGCTGATAGTTCATCGAAGTCTTCTCCCGCACCAAACGTTTATTATCAATTAGTCGCTTGAGCGTCAGCAAGATCTGATTTGGATTAACAGGTTTGATTAAGTAGTCTGAAATTTGTGAACCAATTGCTTCCTCCATCACATCTTCTGCTTCGTTTTTGGTAATCATCACGATCGGCACTAACGGATCTTTGGCTTTGAGTTGTTCCAAAGTTTCCAAACCCGTCAAACCGGGCATACTCTCATCCAAAAAGACAACATCTATATCGTTGTTTTCTTCAAATTCTTCGAGCGCGTCGTGTCCATTGGTGACAGTGACGACTTCGTAGCCTTTTTTCTTTAGGAATAGTAATTGAGGTTTCAATAAATCAATTTCATCGTCTGCCCAAAGGATTTTTATGTTCTCCATGTGTTTGTTTAAATTTCGAGAATTCAGAAGAGGGAAATCAGAAGCCAGATAATTTACTGCTTCTTCTGCTTGCTCTATAAATATATGATGTGTTGAATTTGATAATGAGCAGTCGAAATTTCCTTCAACCCCTATTACCATTTAGTAGAAATGCTCAATAAGCGAAGATTGTTTGGGGATAAACCAACATTGGGTGATATTTATTGCTCATTGGAAGACGAGAATGAGTGAATTGCAAAAAAAGCCTATACTTGCCGAAATATTGACCCTGATTTTTGGGTTTAATGGAAGCAAATAAAAAGGCTTCATCGTTATGGTGAAGTCTAATTTTTTTTGAATTAATTTTTTTGAAAAGACATACAGAGATGACAAAGTATTTTATGCTCTTGATGAGCATTTGTTTATTTGGAAGTTGCTTGAAGGATGACAATTTTGTGAACGTCAACGAGCAATTTGAGGCAGATTTACTGTTGATTGACGAATATCTGCAAGCCAATAATTTGGAAGCAGAATCTAGTAATTCAGGCTTACATTATATTATAGAGGAAAAGGGTTCTGGTAAGAAACCTAAAATAGATCAGGTGGTGTCCATTCGTTTCAAGCAAATGCTTTTAGATGGAACAGTCATCAATGAAATCACAGGGGATTCTTCTGTGACTGTTAATATTCAAGCAGTGTTACCTGGTCTTCAAGAGAGCTTATTACTCTTAAAAAAAGGAGGAAAAGGAACTTTTATTTTACCTTCCTATCTGGGGTTAGGCGTCACAAGCTCACCTAGTGTTCCAGCAAATTCTGTTTTGGTTTTTGAGTTAGAATTGGTGGATATATTGACGCCAGAACGCATATTAGAGATAGATAAAGAAAAGATCGAAGACTACCTATCAGAGAATAGTATTGAGGCAGAAGTTACTGATGAAGGAATCTATTACACCTTTGAAGAAGAAGGAACAGGCGAAAATCCTTCATCAAATGCAACAGTAACTGTAAAGTATAAAGGCTATTTACTAAATGGCGAGGTATTCGATCAAACAGAAGGAGATGCAACAGCCACGTTTTCCTTATCGAGGGTAATTAGAGGATGGCAAATTGGTATCCCGTTGTTTAAAAAAGGAGGAAAAGGAACGATATACATTCCTTCGGAATTGGCTTATGGACCAACAGGCAGTAGCTCTATTCCTCCAAATACAGTGCTTGCTTTTGATATCGAGCTGGTTGATTTTTAGGAAGCGTATTGAAAGATTTCGTTAAAACCGATGGTGGATGGTTAAACATCCGTTAATGAAAATGCCTTTCAGCCAACTATTTTCTCATTGTAAGGGTCTCATAAGCAGACAATTGCAACTTTCAAAGCAATACTCACAGCAATGTGACCAACAAAGATGAAAAAGTCTTAGCTAATAGAAGGTTGTAATTTTGCGATCAATTCATTCAAAATTTAAAAACCTATAATATTATGAATGCACTAAAGCTAATCAAAAAAAATATCTTGTGGGTGGCAGCAGTTCTGTTCTTTTCTGCTACTAGCGTACAAGCACAAAAAATTGCAGTAGTTGACATCAATACGATTTTGGAAAGCGTAGATGAATATCAACAAGCACAAGAGCAATTGGACAGAAGAGCAGCTTCTTGGAGGCAAGAAATTGCGCAAGAGTATGACAAAATCAAAAGTCTGTATAACAAATATCAAGCAGAGCAAGTCCTAATGAGCGATGATGCGCGCCAAAAGATGGAAGACCAAATTACAGATATGGAAAAGCGCGTGAGAGATTTGCAGCGCAGAAAATTTGGGCCAGAAGGCGAATTATTCAAACGTCGTCAGGAATTGGTGCAACCAATTCAAGATAGAGTGTATCGCGCTATTGAAAGTTACGCAGACGAGCGTGGATATGATTTCATCTTCGATAAATCAGGAAGTGCAGGTTTGATCTTCAACAAAGCAGACCACGATAAGACACAGGACATCATTAAGAGGGTGAATTAAGCCATCAGTGTGCTAGATTTCTGGAGTCGAGATACGAGGATAGCCAAAAAATCTAACTCATCAGAGAAAACTTTTTAAACACACGAGAAATCAGACGAAAAAATAGGTCTAATTTCTGATTGCTCGCTTCTAACTTCTAAAAGCTAATATTTGCAAAGAAAAACTATCTTTGCGCCCAATTTTAAATACAAATACAAATCGTAAATTCTAGATTAATGAAAAATATACTTAGGCTCACTACACTTTGCATTGTTTTGGTTGCATTTGGATTTAGCGGATCTACTTTACAAGCACAAAAGTTCGGCTATGTAAACACCAACAAAATCTTATCTGAATTACCAGCGGTGAAGCAAGCAGACGCAAATATTGAAGCATTAAGAAAGCAATTGGAAGCTAAATATCAGAAAGATGTTCAGGCTTACCAAGCATTGCTAACCGATATTCAAACCAAGGCACAGCAAGGTATTCTTTCTCCTAAGCAGCAAGAAGAAGAAGCACAGAAACTGCGAGTGCAAGAAGAGGCAATTCGTAAATTTGAGCAAGAAAGCCAAGGCAAATTGGTAGAGCGAAGAAGTCAATTGATTCAACCAATTATAGATGAAGTTAATGCAGCAATTACTGCAGTTGGAAAAGAGGGTGGCTATCAGTTTATTTTTGATGAGCAAGTACTTCTATACAAAGCAGCTAGTGATGATGTGACAGAAATGGTGAAAGCGAAACTATAAAATAGTATTTATTTAAAGATTTGCTGATCTGTTTATTTGATTACTGTATTGCAAAAAGATAAGGCTCAACTTGATTTTTAATAAGAGCTAAAGATAAAATAAAACAGAAAGCAATTGTCGATATATTGACAATTGCTTTTCTGTTTTATGGAATTGTAAATATCAAGTCTTATTTGATTTTGGCTAGATGGAAAAGTAAGATGATAATTAAAAAAGCCTCACACTTACTCATTTTTTCTTCTTTCACTGGCTCTTAGGATGGAAACACATTGATTTTGTGCAAAAATTAATGTGTTTCCATCCTAAGATTTCCCCTTTTCGCCCATTTGGGCGAAAAAGAAAAAGATGTACAGGAGTGAAAAAAATCATAAAACCTCAAATGGCAAAATGGCAGCAGAAATGTGAAACCAATTTTTTCTCTAAAGGATACTGACAATTATTTCAAACAAGTCTAGGGGCTTCAAATTTATTTGTTGCAGAAGAACTATTCTCAAACAAAGCACGTACCTTTACCTCTGAATTCTTTGAACCTTATAAACTTTAGTGTTGAATGAAAAAAATAGGCATCTTATTCGGGCAAGAGCGTACCTTTCCAGAAGCATTCATCAATCGAGTGAATGAAAAAAATGTGGATGGAATCGTTGCAGAACCCGTTGCAATAGATAAAGTGATTCAAGGCGCACCAAACGATTATGCGGTTATTATTGATCGTATTTCTCAGGATGTACCCTTTTACAGAGCATATTTGAAAAATGCGGCAATGGCTGGTACGGCAGTCATCAATAATCCATTCTGGTGGAGTGCAGATGAGAAGTTTTTCAATAATGCATTGATGGTGAATATGGATGTACCAGTACCTAATACTGTACTATTGCCTTCTAAAGATCGCCCGGATGATACGAGCGCGGAGTCTTTTGCTAATATGCAGTTTTTAGACTGGGATGGAATTTTTGAATACATCGGTTTCCCTGCTTTCATGAAGCCTTTCGCAGGCGGTGGTTGGAAAAATGTGTATAAAGTCCACAACAAAGAGGAATTGTTCCAATCTTACGATGAGACTGGACAATTAGTGATGATGTTGCAGGAGAATATAGATTTTACTTCTTACTTCCGTTGTTATGGAATTGGTGGAAAATACGTGCGCATTATGCACTACGAGCCACGCAATCCACATCATTTGCGCTATGCAGCACACTTTGATATTTCTCAAGAGTTGCACGACAAAATGGAGCAGTTGGTACTAAAAATCTGTAATGGATTAGGCTATGATTTCAATACCGTAGAGTTTGCAGTGAGAGATGGTGTTCCATATGCGATTGATTTCTGTAATCCAGCACCAGATGCAGATATTCATTCTGTTGGACAAGCCAATTTTGACTGGGTAGTGGAAACAGCAGCAACTTTTGCAATTGAAAAAGCACAAGCGCAAGTGCCTGGGCAAGATAATTTGACTTGGGGTAAATTTATTCGCTCTTCAGTGAATAAAGAACCGTTAAAGTAAAATAAGCGAACAACAGTTACAGAATTATATTTGTAATTGTATGATGATAAAATAAAACGACAGACATTGAAAGGTGTCCGTCGTTTTGTTATTAATGAGCGAAATAGCCATAAATAACCAATCACAAACTACAACAACAAGCATACAATGAGTTTAAAACTAGCAATCCTCGACCTTTACAACGGTACGAAAAATCAAGGAATGCGCTGTATTAAAGATCTGGTGAGTCAGCACGGTAAAGATGTTGATTTTCAGGTGTTTGATGTGCGTAAAAATGGAGAAGTTCCAAATTTAGATTTTGATATTTACATCTCTTCTGGCGGACCAGGTAGTCCAATCAATGGTGAAGGTCTAGATGGCTGGGAAAAAAAATACAGCAACTGGTTGGATGACGTCTGGAATTGGAATCAGCAAAGTTTCGAGCAGAAAAAGCACGTTCTTTTTATTTGTCATTCCTTCCAAATGGCCTGCAATCATTTCAAATTGGGCAGCATCGTTCCTCGGAAATCTATGTCTTTTGGAACGTTCCCAGTCCATAAAACAGACGCAGGCATTCGAGAACTAATTTTTGATACTCTAGCTGATCCATTCTACGTAGCTGATTTCCGTCGCTGGCAATTCATTCAGCCCGATATGGAACAATTTAAGGAATTAGGTGCAGAAATTTTGGCTTTAGAAAAGATTCGTCCTCACGTACCACTAGAAAGAGCAATCATGGCAGTTCGATTTTCTCCAGAAATGATTGGCGTTCAATTTCATCCAGAAGCTGATCCAGACGGTATGACCGAACATTTCAAGAGCGATGAACTAAGGGAAGAAATTATCAAGAAACACGGAGAAGATAAATATCATGGTATGATGCGCGATCTCCGCCTACCTGATCGCATTGCGAAAACACATGATGTAGTGATTCCTAGCTTTTTAGAAAGAGCAATAGAGGCATTAAACGAAAAAAAAACTGAATTACTGATGGCAGTATAATTCAGAAATGTTTTAGTCTTTAATGATTTTTGGAGCGAGAAATGTCATTTTTGATCCTAAATCTGGGAATTATTCTCATTGCTCAGGGCAAAAAAATGACATTTCTAAACATCATATGAGAAACTGCTGAAAGATATGACATACGAGACATAAAATACTTGTGTCCAAGTGATTATAAAGATTAATGCATTCGTTTTTTGGTATATCATTTTGCTCCTATTGATGAAAAAATTTAAGACATGCGTGGCTGAAACCACGCATGCTAGTGATCATCTTTGAATATTCTAAGGTAGTAGAAGCATTATTTCGCCAATAACATCTGCTTGCTTTCAAACAGCTTTCCATCCAAAATCAAACTGTAGAAGTACTGTCCGTTTTGGAGTTGAGTAGCGTCAATTTCTAGTGTGCCTTGCCCATTCTTGGCGATGTCAACTCGCTTGATAACTTTGCCATTGACATCCGTAATTTGAAGAATGGCTTGCGTTATCTCCTTAGGAATGAAATAACTAATCGTAGTAACGCCATTAAAGGGATTCGGTGTATTTTGGTTGAGGCGTGCTGTTTTTGTAGGAGTCCCATCGTCTGTTAGTTCAACTGTTTGTATTTGTGGAAGATTAGCAATCAGAGCTTTCAGTTCTTCTATTTCGTTTTTTAGGCTTGCTAATTCTGCTTTAACTGTTTCATTCTCTTCGATTTTTTTGTTTAGCTCTTGCACTGCCTTAATGGTGATTGGAATAAGTTCAATGTAGTTCATGCTGAGATAGTCAGATTTGGTATGTATCAACTCACCAGTTACCTGATCGACATCTACGTCTTCATCAACGACTACTTCTGGATACACTTCTCTGACTTCCTGCGCAATAAAACCTGTGCGAAGTCGCCCGTCTTTGTTATGCTTGTTGATGTATTGATACGTAACAGGACGGAGTTGCATCAACTGTGAAAGCGTTTCGTCCATAGTTTCAATATTGCGTTTGAGCCGTTTATCTGAAAAGTTGATAAAGTCATCCGCTACACAGTCATCCCAATGTTGAGTACTGTTGTTTTTACCTAAATCAAACATATCTGATGCTTCAAAAGGAATGATATCTGCATCTACTTTCATATTGAAATCACCTCGTGTAATAGATATGAAGTTGTTGTTAAATGTAGGGCTACCATAGAATATATTGAACTCATCTCTAGTACCTGTCGCGGCTGCTATATTCCAGTAATCTCCCGAATTTTGAGTAGCAAATCTAAGTCGTGCAAAGTCGTCGGTACCAATCTCATTGAGTTCAAGATGATCACCCAAAGCTCCACCTGAATCATGGTTGATTTCTAATCGAGCTGAAGGAGCGGTCGTACCAATACCAATATTCCCATCTGATGCGATCGTCATTCTTCCAACACTATTTGTACCAAAAACTAGACTTCCAGCCTTTCGATTCCATACCTGCATGTCATCACTGTCTGTCATCCAGATATAACCTCTGTAGTCGCTTCCGTCATAAAAAGACAGAAAGGGACTTTCGCCATCTAGTCGCAAGACCTCATCTAATGCTGTTGGGCTACCTTTGATGTGTAGATTGGCGGAAGGGGAAATGGTTCCAATGCCAACATCTCCATTTTCTATAATGCTCATTCGTTCAACATTATCAGTGCCAAAAATTAGACTTCCAAACTTTCGATTCCATACCTCCATATCATCACTACCTGTCATCCAGATGTAACCTCTGTAGTCGCTTCCGTCATAAAAAGACAGATAAGGACTTTCGCCATCTAGTCGCAACACCTCATCTAGTGCTGTCTCGCTACCTTTGATGTGTAGATTGGCGAAAGGGGAAAAAGTTCCCATACCAATATTTCCGTCTGCCGTAATCGTCATTCTTTCAAGATCATTAGTACCGAAAGACATATTAGCAGCTTTTAGATTCCATATTTTTAAGTCATCACGCAAAGACTGGATATAACCTTTGTAGTCATTTCCATCATAAAAAGAAAGAAAAGAATTAAATCCGTCTAGCCGCAACAACTGATTTGAAAATGCTTCTGTTCCTCTGATGTGTAAATTAGCACCAGGGGAAGAAGTTCCCATGCCAATATTTCCACATCCTGTGATGACCATCCTATCTACATTGCTGGTACCATCAATTGAGCAGAAGTCCCTTACCTTTAGCGAGAGTACTCCACTAAAGTCATCGTATGAAATAGAAGAATTAATGGAGTCCGCATTAGAGAAAGATAAGCTATTTGCGTCAAGACGGGTGTTCTCTTGTGCATTCAAGTCGAATGATAAGACCACAAGGACGAAAAGAGCATAAATATATATTTTCATGTTTTTCATGTTTTCCATTTTTAAGATTTTGATTTTTAGTCAATTGCAGATTAGCACTGATATTCAGTAGCCATTTCTCCTATAGTGTTTAGAAATGTCATTTTTTGCTCTGAACTATGGAAGTAGCGTTCAAATTTGAGGCTAAAAATGACATTTCCTATTCTTTCGTTACCATCCTTTCCTTAAAGTATCTATCACAAACTGGACTTCTTCTTCTTCCAGCAAAACGTGCATAGGTAATGTTAGGGTTCTTTTGTCGATATAATCAGTGCAAGGAAGGTCAGCTTTTTCATAGGTATCATATTGGTCGTTGCGTCTGTAGTGAACACCAACATAGATTTGATGAGCCCTAAAATGTTCAATGAGCGCGGCTCGGTTTTCAACTAGTATCGGATAAAAATGAAAAGAAGACCGCTTCATATCTTGATAAGGGTAAAGCTCAACACCAGGAGTATTTGTTAACTGATAGCTGTATTGATACGCAATCTTTGCTCTTTTTTGATTGTCCTCTTCCAAATATTTGAGCTGTTCGATACCAATCGCAGCATTGATGTCCGTCATGTGGTATTTATAGCCCACCTCTGCAACCCTATACTCCCAAGAATAAGCTCCTTTACTTCTTTTGTAGGTATCTTTATCTATGCCTAACCACCTCAGTTTTTTTGCTTTATCACAAAATACTTGATTCGGACTAACGAGCATTCCTCCATCACCAATTGGAAGATTTTTAACCGCTTGAAAAGAGAAAACACAGATATTATCGCTATTCCCAACTCTTTTACCATTAGCATAATAAGCTCCTGTGGCATGGGCACAATCTTCTATTACTCCGATTTGGTTTTCGGTTGCCAGTGCATTGATTTGCTCCATTTGAGCAGTATATCCAGATAAATGAACTACTATAATTGCTTTAGTTTTGGCAGTAACTTTTCGCGCCAAATCTTGTGGACACATATTACCCGTTTTATCAACATCAACGAAAACTGGTCGCGCATTTTTATACAAGATGACGTGGTTCGTTGAAACAAAAGTGAGTGCCACCGTACAAACTTCATCTCCCGCTTCAACACCCAATAAATCTAAGGCTATGTGCAAGCCTGCAGTATTGGAGTTTAGTCCTACTGCATAATGAGAATGGACACATTCTAAATAATTCAAGAAGTCATCTTCAAACTGCTTTGTTTTAGGTCCAAGACCAATCCAACCAGATTGAAGTACCTCGGTAACTGCCGCCATAGAAGATGGGCGGATATGTGGTTTAAATACTTGTATGGGCATGATATAGATAGTTAGCTCTACTTTTATAGACTGGTAAAGGATAGAAAGAGTAAAGTAGGTGACGTGTATTTCCAAATTAAATTGCTAGAGTCAACTGAATGATCACAAATTATCTCTACTCCTAGCACTTCCCTCCTTTAGGATGTGCTAAGTCCCAAACGTCATCTCCCAAATGCTCATAAATAATGGTATGGATACCTCCTCCGCTGTCTCGAAAGATATATCCTCCTTCAAATAGAACTAGGTTTTTTGAAGGAATATCACCGTGCATGAACTTAGTACGCTTAGCCATGTGCTCTGGAATGGGAAAGCCCATTTCTTCTCTCTCGTGTCCTACTTTCCCCCAAGCCTCAAAAATATCCTTTGGGATGTATTGCGCTCCTGTCTCAGGTGTCCAATAGATAGAGCCGCTCTCGAAGTGATTGTATCTCCCATGATCTTTGGGCTTGGGCGTAGCGATTTCGTCTGTAATGGGATAGCCAAGTGGACTTCGCTCCCATCCCATTTTTGACCACAAAGCTCTAATTTCTCCCCAGACAATGTGCGCTCCCGTTTGGGGTGTCCAGTAGATAGAGCCACCTTTGAAGTGGTTGAATCGTCCTTTTTTGTCTGGAGTAACGAGTTCGTCTGTCATTGGAGCGCCCAGTTTTCCGTCAAGACCACCACTTTGCATCCACTTTGTATGTATCGCTCCCCAAACAGCATAAATATCTACTTTGCGGGTGGAGTTCTCGAAGTCTTTTTTAAGGTAAATGGTGCCGCCCTGATACTTTTGAATTTGCTCTTCAAAAGGACGAGTTTGTGTTGTTATGGGATTGCCAATTCGTGTTCCGAGGCTTACGCCTCTCTTTTGGAGTTCTTTAATTTTTCTATCAAAAATGTCCATCTGGTAATACTATTTATGGATTAAAGATTTGAATCTAAAATTGAGTTAATGTTAATCAATCAACTATTAGATTCTAAATACTCCACAAGTATATTCGATTACCCAAGAACACTTTTGTACTGGTGTTGCAAAAAGTTGTAATTTTTGGTCAAGTTTGAAAATCAATTAGTTATATCATTGTTTTTTTGAAATTGACGTGGAGAAACGCCATATTTTTCCTTAAAAGACTTGGTGAAATAGGAGACACTGCTGTATCCCAACTGATAAGCGATTGCCGAAATGGTATCGCTACGTTGTAGTAACAGCTCTTTGGCGCGCTGCAATCGCAGATTGCGAATGAAAGTAAGCGGTGATTCGTCGGTGAGGGCTTTGAGTTTTCGGTAGAGTTGGCTACGACTCATATTGACGTGTCCTGCCATTGCTTCGATGTCAAAATCAGGATTATCAATTTCTGCTTCTACGTATTCTAGCAGGTCTTTTAGAAACTGATCGTCTTTAGACGTTACTTTGATCTGGCTTAATTGAAGTGATAGGTTTTCGGCATAAGCCCTACGTAATCGTTGCCGTTGTTTCAGCATTTCTGCAATGCGTGTATGTAGTTCGATGGTATCAAAAAGGCTTGGTCAAGTAAGCTTCTGCGCCTTTTTGTAGTCCTTCAATTTTATCGCTTTGATAAGATTTAGCAGTCAGTATGATGATAGGAATATGATCAGTGATATGGCTATTCCGTAAACGTTCCGTGAGTGCTAGTCCGTCCATTTGTGGCATCATCAAGTCAGTGATGATTAAGTCAGGCAAAATTTCCTTGGCCAATAGCCATGCTGCGTAACCATCTTTTGCCTCTACGACACTGTACTTTTCGGATAATGTCTCTACGATGTAAGCACGCAAGTCCTCGTTATCCTCGGCTAGTAATATTTGAGGTTTTTCGTTTGAATTAGCCGTCCCAATTTTTAATTCCTCTGTATTTAATTTGATTGATTCAGATTGATTCTTCTCGGAGATCGCCCTTATGATGGGCAGCACTATATCAAAACTTGTTCCCTCTCCAAGTTGGCTTTGCACCTTTATTGTTCCATGATAATCTGCTATCAATTGTTTTACTGTCCATAAGCCGATTCCACTGCCTTCCAATTGCTGAGTGTGATTGACTTGATAGAAACGGTCAAAAATGTATGGGATTTCTGTTGTTGCTATGCCTATCCCCGTATCGCTAATAGAGAGATGAAGTTTTTGTCTTTCTACTTTAGCTTCGAATCGAACCTTTCCACCTTCGAGTGTAAATTTGAAAGCGTTGGAGAGCAAATTACTCAATATACTTTCTAATTTTTCTGTATCTATTTGTACAAATTGAGTGGTGGGAAAATTAGCTTGTAGTTCAATTTGTTTACGTACAGCTATAGATTCAAAAGAAAACACAATAGCTCGTAAAAAGCTTTGAATTTCTTTGGTAACTAGCTGTAAGTCAGAGCGTACATCCTCTTGCTTAGAGATATTTAAAAGCTGATTGATAAGTTGCAGGAGTCGCTGCGCATTTCGGAGCATCCGCTTGTGTTGTAGGTTTAAATTATTGGTTTTCCCGCCATTTAGAATTTGTTGCAAGGGTGCAATAATGAGTGTCAGAGGCGTACGAAGCTCGTGAGTAATATTGGTATAGAATTGCTTACGCATCTGCTCCAATTCCACTTTGTTGCGGAGTTGTTGGTTGCGTTGTTCTACAATTCGCATTCTATAGCCCAAACCAGCCGAGAAAAATACAAACTCAATGAGCGCACCGAGGATGGCATAATTATTAGAGACGGTTAGTACATATGGTAAGTAGTCGACAATTGTATCAGGAGTATATTTGTAGAAGCTACCTGCCAAGGAAAATAGAACAAGAAACGAAGCTCCAGTAGCGACAATGCGAGATAGTCTACCTCTTGACTGATAGATCAGATAAATTGGGTATAACACGCAAAATAGTAATACAACGAATCTTGCATCCTTTACATACTGATAAGTTTGTTGCTCTCCGAAAATAGCAAAGTAAATAAGATCAATGACCAAGAGACCAATGAGTACGTACATTCCAACACTTAGCCATTTGTCAAGCTTTTTGTTATAGGTGGGACTATCCAAGAAGGATCGAAAAAATAATAGCTGTGCAATCGGAGGCGCAGAGTAAAAAATGATATTCAAATACTCGTACAGTGGAGAAAAATAGCGTCCAAAAAATATACGATTATTAAAAATTGCATTTTCTTCGGAAAAGAGGGCGTAGAACAGAAATAGGAAGAGCACATAAAGCGCGTAGAAGAGGTAGGCTCTATCTTGATTGAAGAAAAATTGGAATAAGTTAATGAAGAAAATCAAGGCAGAAATACTAAGAAATATAGACCGAAGAATGATACTTGGTCGCAGAACAAAGTACTCTGCTCTTAGTCTTTTAAGCAGATGCCGTTTGCTCCACAATTGAGTTGGAAGCCCAGATGACTTAAAATCGGAATGATAATGTTTGTATTTCATTCCAATATCGTAATCAATTTGGCTATTTGGTGGAATGACTAGCTTAGCGTATTGTTTGTGCTGCTGATAGCTGGCATTCCAGATCGTACTAGTTCTGCCTCCCATTTTCTTCCATTTTTTTTCTACCGAACTAGCGCGTACCTCTGCCCAGTAAACCCCTGTGACAAGACTAGTGAAAAAAGGATAATACAAAGTAATGGTATCGTCTAACTGTGTATTTCGAATGCTAAATCGAACCCAATAAGCGGACTCATTTCGGAAAGATGGAATACTGTCGTGAGCTGAGAATGGTCTATTTTGTATAGTTTCGTAGGGAGTATTCCAGGTACTATCTTCATAAACTAACATGATGGGCCGCAGTCCTATGGAATCAGGAGTATGGTCTAAAATGATGATAGAGTTAGCATTAGCTAATGAAGTGTACCAAGCTCCAAAGAGGATGAGCAGTAAGACAGTTGCTTGTTTCACGGTCGTTCAAAATAGTGTTTAATTGCTGTTGCGCTAAAGGTAGGAAATTGCATATTTTGTTGAGTCGTTAAATTTTCAAATTTTGCAAGAAAAATAATTGAGGGTTCTTAGAGTTTGAAAAGAAATACGATCCAGTATTATCCTTTAAATGTTGTGCACTTCACAAAACCCTATCATTCTGCTCACCGACGCGGCGTCAAAATCATAGGCGCAACCTCTCATTACGTTACTTCTGACTTAGAGCTTGTATAAAAATTTATTTAACTGATCGTCAATAGGTTGTGGTTCTGCCTAAGAAAGAATTTATGAGTTTAGCTCCCGATAGCTATCGGGAAATGAATTAATTATTTCAACGGCAGGTTCATAAGATATTGGCTATCAGAACGATAAAATTTAGACATGCTCTTAGATGAAGGTCCAATCATTGAACAAGAAGTTGTAAAAGTTTCCCATGCCAATATCATTGAAGATTTCATTGCCAAAGGACGCGATGTAGAAAAAATCGTTCTGGCTAGGGCGATAAGGCATCATGTGCAACGCAAAGTCTTGGTGTATGATAATAAGACCGTAGTTTTCAGCTAGGCATCAGTTATCCAGTGACAGGAAGTCACTGG
>JBCDFY010000012.1:0-57610 GCA_039176995.1 Bacteroidota bacterium | reverse complement strand
GCCGTGTATTCTTCGACTCTGCTCAAGTTGAGCGCGACATGAACGCATTACAAACATTATCAAAACAAATAGAAGCATGAAAGAAAGAACAGTTGACGATTTACGCATTGATTTAGAGCTTGTAGTTGCAAGACTCAATCGAATTAGCACACCTCCCACAACGAGCGGTGAAACGCTTGTTGCGCTAGGTGAGGTAAAGATTTTTGCTAAAGAATTGCAAGCCG
Organism: Bacteroidota bacterium; assembly: GCA_039176995.1. Taxonomy (GTDB): domain Bacteria; phylum Bacteroidota; class Bacteroidia; order Chitinophagales; family Saprospiraceae; genus JAAUTG01. The sequence continues at coordinate 57,386 of JBCDFY010000012.1, read as the reverse complement.
CAAACGACGGTTATTTTATGCAGCGAAGAAAAGAATTAGATACAAAATTCAATGACTTAGGTCTGCCCTTAGAGCTAAGCGATTCGATGGTAGATATGATCAAGATAATGAAGTTATTGAATGATTTTTAAAACGTAAAAAAGCGCATTCGGACTGGCATCCTGTGCGCTTCTTTAACAAAAAGGTAATAATAAATAATATTAACTATGGTACAAAAGTACAACAAAAACAGCACTTCTGCAAGAGAAGTTAGCATTCCGCAGAACACAAATTTGAACAATGTCAATGCGGCAAAAAGTTACGGAATACTCACCGCACGGACTTTCAATCAATCACTAGAAGATGCTAAGAATCAGAAAGTTCCGTTCTGCTTATTCGGTGTTTTCATATACGAGAATGAGATTACAATACTCTTTTCAGATACAAATACGGGCAAGACAATACTCGCAATTCAAATATGTCAGGCTATTGCGAGCGGCATTCCTATTCATCCTGATTTTGCAGTTGAATGTTTAGCTCAAATAGTGCTTTATCTTGATTTTGAAATGACAGATAAGCAGCTTGAAAAAAGATACTCAAGAGACTGGCAAGATCATTTTTCTTTCAGCGATAATCTCATACGTGCAACGATAGATTACGACTTTATCATTCCTGATAATCAGACGCTAAGTGATTCTATTTTAGCACAAGTAAACAGTATAGTTCAAAGTACTAAAGCTAAAGTCATTGTAATAGATAACCTTACCTATTTGAACGATGATTTTGAGAAGTCTAAGGCTGTTCTTCCTCTTATGCGATTATTGAAAAAATTGAAAACGCAACTAGGAATAACTTTCATCATTCTAGCACATACACCAAAAATTCCGCAGGGGCAACCGATCTCAATAAATCATCTTGCAGGGAGCAAGCAATTAGCAAACTTTATAGATGCAGCCTTTGCGGTCGGTCGAGTAGCAAAAGACGAAAAGTTACGCTACATCAAGCAAGTAAAAACGCGTAGCGAAATGATCTATCATAGCGATAACGTACCCGTCTTCGAGATCAAGAAAATTCATAATGATAACTTCTTAGCATTCGACTTTTTAGAACGATATGAGAACGAATATAAGCTCTTAGAAGCACCTACTACGTCAGAGCGTGAAAGCGACGTTGATTTTATCTTATCAGAGCGCGAAAGGGGGCAAAGTTTTCAAGAAATTGCTAAAGAATTAGGTATTTCTAAAACGACAGCGTATAGAATTTTTCAAAAAAATAAAGACATTTAACTATGTCACAAAATCGTTCCATTTTTTAAAAAAAGAGGAACGGTTAACTCAAAGATAATCAATGGATTATGAAAGTGGAACGTTCCACCCCCTTTTCAAAAAATAAAAAAATCGTTCCACTTGAAACGATTTACGTAAGTCGCTGACTGTCTTCGAGTTAACCGTTCCACCCCCGTTCCAAAATCGTTCCAAATCGTTCCAAATCGTTCCACTTTGGAACGATTTTCAAGAAATGAAAAATTGTTATGTTAACTAAAAATGTCACAAATATTGAAGTTTCGTGTTTTAAGAACTACAAAACAGTAGATAATCCGAAGCGCGTCAAACTATACAGTTGGCTGACTTCATCAAAGTACAAAAAGGAAGTGCAAGTCATTCGATCAACGGCAGATAAAGCAGAGCAAAAAAGACTAAAATCTTTACTCCCTGCCATCACGCCGTCGGGCATTTTCACCGAGCGTAAAAGCGAAAAATTGGTGCAGCACAGCGGGTTGATTTGCTTAGATATTGATTTGCAAGACAATCAAAATATATCGAATTACTGCTACCTAGATAAGGAGATTGAGAAGATTGAGAATGTAGCGTACTGCGGTCTTTCCGTGTCGGGACTAGGGTTGTTTGTTCTCATTCCTATTGCCTATCCTGATAAGCATGAGCAGCACTTCAAAGCATTACAGCAAGACTTTGCGTCGTATGGAATCAATATAGACGAAAAATGTAAAGATATTAGTCGGCTTCGTGGATATAGCTACGATGATCGCGCCTATTTAAATTTTGAAGCTCTACCCTATGAAAAGTTATATCAAAAGCCTGAAAAGCAACGGATTAAGAAGCAGGTATTTAAATCGCAGAATACCGTAAATGACTTACAAAAGTCTGTTGAAATGCTGATTGAAAAGATCAATCTAACTGGTACAGATATAACTAAAGAGCGAAACACGTGGATTGCCTTAGCTTCCGCTATGGCTTCCGAATTTGGGGAAACAGGAAGGCATTATTTCCACGCTATCAGTCAGAATTACCCTGAATACAATATGACCGAAAACGATAAGCTATTTGATTACGCGAAAAGTAGAGGTTATAAAGCCAGTATAGGTGTATTTTTTAAGGCTTGTAAAGACCATCAAATCCTATTCAAGAATTAATATTTTCTAACAAAAAACCCGTCGCTCGACCTTCAAATCATAGCGACGGGAACAAAAGTTTTTGATTATGCAAACATATAAAACTTTACCCGTGAACGAACAACAAAAGGCATTTTTAGCGCGGTATGGGAAATACTACACATTGATAACCATAGGCATTATTCTCGCACAACTCTTATCCGCATTTACGGAATCGGGGATGCTCTACACCAATGCGCGTGATGCGACCACTGTTTTTGGTGATAAAACAGCAAATATCTTAGGCATTGTAGCGGCTATTGTTGGTGTTGCTCTCATTGAGATCGTAGGGATTCGTGTAGCATTATCGGGAGCAGTTGATTCCCTTCTTTACAAGCGATTCAAAGGATTAGACGCACTCTTTTCTATTGCTTTTATAATTCTCACATTAGCACTTGTACCTGCTTCATTCATCTTGTCGCTGCGTGGTGGTAGTCAGATTGTAGAGAGTTTGAAAGACAAAACAGAGCAGAAGAAAACAGGCGAGATTGAAGCTAATGAAAGTACAGAATTAGCTAAACTGGATACGACTTACACTAGGAATATTGCAGCAGTAAAAGAAACTTACAAAGGCTTGATTGACAGCGAGATACAAAAAGCAGAATCAGATCGAATTGTCAAAAGACAAAACTACAAACACTGGAAAAGCAAAGGTTCTCGCTACAAAACTAAGATCAATAATGCGTTGATGGAACTTCAAGGCGTGGAAGCGACTAAGACTGCTAATATTGCGCAATTGAAGCAGCAACAAGCCGCAGAACTGAAAGAATTAGAAACGCGCTATGATCGAGACAAAGGAGCAATTAAAAACGAGGCTAATACAGAGATCACCGCAACTACTGGCAAGATTGATAGTAAGTCAAGTGCCTTCAAAACAGGAACGAAATGGATAGTTATTATTGCTATGTTCTTCGCAGTTGGCTTCACTGTGATGCAAAGAATATTTTTAAAGGGCTCAGGAATTGAAGAACTAGCAGAACCTAATAATTTCTTCTTCTCTCCCTCACTTTTAAGTGAACGCATAAAGCTATTGCAAGACAAGGTGCAGATTTCAAAACGCAATAAAATAGCAGCAAAGAGAGAAGGGTTATCTCGGTTAACGCCTTACGCTTCTTCGCTTCCAATCCACGATGTTGGGAATTTGCAAAGATCAATTTTGCAGCTTCAAATGACCAATGGGGAACAAACACAGGTCTATTACCTCGATACAAAACAGCTAGAAGCCATTCAGCAACTTCCACAGGCGCAGTTGGACATTTCCAATGAAGATTTAGAAAACAGAATCACGAGCTTAACACAGGCTCAAATCGCAGCAGAAAGTGAGAATCACCACGAAGCGGCAAAGGTGGTAGAGTTGCAAGCGAAGGAAGTTATCAAGTTGTATTTGAAACGTAATGGTCAAAATACTAATGAAGAGGAAATTACAGCCTTTCAGCAAAGAGTTATAGATCATCTAAACGAACCAAAGAATTGTGCAAATCCATTTGATAACGAGCAAAAGAGAACCATTGGTTTCAAATCGAATAACGGTAACAAAAATGAAACTAACGATGATCGTATATACGGTGAACGTATAGAGGGTAAAACGAATGAAGAGATCAATAATGAAGATGCTAAAATCTGTGCTTACAGTAAGTGTTCAAATACACTTAAAGGTAAGCACTGGAATCAAAAATATTGTAGCGATAATTGCCGAATTAAAGCATGGGAAGATCGCAATGGTAGAAGCCTAAAAAAGAAACCAAAAAAGTAATTTTTTCATTAACAAAAAGGTAAAAACAATGGAATATTATCTTTCCAATTTTTCAGAAAAGGGAGTCGCTTCTCTAGTTAAAATTCAATTCAAAAATGAGTCAGAAATCAAGAAGCGATTCCCTAATTTTAAGCAGGGTTTAGACCTGCAATCACTCTACAATTTCCTGAAAGTTTACACAATTAATTTCACGGAAAAGAAGGACGACGCACTCTTTATTGATAGTCTAGTCAAACAGTTAATTGAGAATGATGACAATGATCTCAATAAAGCTAGAGCGCGTATTTATGCCGTAGAGAATACAGAAGATATAAGAGAAGCATTAGATACATTAGATGCTTTAGAACAGTTACAAAAGCTATAAATTTTATATCGTATATAAAGTATATATACGGCATATACAGTTCATGAATACGACATATACAATTGATTATCAATTGTATATGTCGTATCTATTTTTTATAAATAAAGTATCCAATACAATAAATTTAATAGATATGGCAAAGACCAGATTAGTAGAAGAAAACAAAAAAAACGTATCCGTTCGTGTTTCAAATAGCATAGAACAGGCATGGCAAATAGAAGCTAGTGAAAGAGAGTTAACGCGCTCTGACATTATTTGGGAACGTATTGCTCTAGGCGAAAAATTGGTACAGTTAGGACTACATTCGCCAAAGGAATTTGAAGAGCTAAAAACAGTACTTCAGAAAATAAATAGTACTGCTCCTGAAGATAAAAAAACAGTAGAAATAGGGGAGGAGGAAATCGCTTTGATTCAGCGTTTTGAGCGTAGTCTTTACAAGCAAATGAAAGACGGGGAAAGCCTAAAAAGAGAGGTGGATTCTTTGCAACAAATGATTCATTCCGCAGATGCAAAATATAGAGAAGATATGAACCGAATCAATGCGCATAATATGAGCTTAGATAGCGACCTTCAAGCAGCAAAAAAAGCACTAGAAGAGAGTTACGACAGATATGAAGAACTAGGTATTGAAATGGAAAAAATGAGCGGACGACATCAAATTGAATTGATTGAAATGGAGCGTTCAATATCTTCTCTATCTCAACGAAAAGAACAGTACGATAAATTGCTGAGCTCACAGCTTTTGCGGTTTAAGGAAGTACTGGAAATGGAAATTAATAACCAATTTTTTTAACAATCAAAAAGGTAAATGATTATGAATAGATTTAGAAGATATCAGGCTTGGAATAGGCACAATTTGACTGAACCACTAGGTTATAGACCAGAAATAAACAGAGGTGACGATACACTACTAGAACGCTTAAATCTTGTTGGAGATTTGGATAACCACGTTCTGGGAAGGGCTTTTAACATTTTTTTCTATTTGTCGATTTTGGTTCTTATAGCTAGGTTAGCAGGAGCAAAAATTGATCGTAATCTTTCGATTGGAGTTTATGTAATTACCGCACTTCTCTTTGTATGGGTAATTTGGGCTGTGATAAGTATATTTAGAGGTTTCTCAAGTCCACCAAAACTATCAAAAGATGAACGAGAAGCGATAGAAAGTTACGAGCCTGCCATTTAGTAAATTTATAAAATTTCTTATGTTTTTTGTACCGAGTTTGTACTTTTATGTCTTAGCTTCAACGAATAAACGCAACCGCCTTTGAAAAAAGCTGAGAAACGTGCAGCTACCGCTGTTTCGCCCCATGGGGCGAAACAGCGGTAGCTGCGGCGGCGAGAAAAGTCCTCTTATCTTTGGGTTGCAACACTCACAAGAAAGATGGCACAATTAACGCTTAAACAAAGGTACGAAATTGCCGCTCTACGCAAAGCAGGCACTAGCATGAGCCAAATAGCGGCGCAAATTGGTAAACATAAATCTACGATCAGTCGCGAGATTAATCGCAATGCAGATGCTCGTAGTGGAGAGTACAGAGCCGAACTCGCTCAACGAAAAACTCAACAGCGTCATAAAAAGAAGCCCAAAAAAATATATTTAACCGCAAGCGTGGAAGCCACTATTTTGTACTACCTCACTCAAGAGTACAGTCCTGAACAGATCAAAGGCAGATGTGAGCGAGAGGGTAAACAGATGGTCAGTATTGAGCGTATTTATCAATACATTTGGACGGATAAGAAAAAAGGAGGTCAGCTCTACAAATACTTGCGAACAAAAGGTAAGAAATATGCCAAGCGTAGGCATTTAAAGGGTTCTAGAGGACAGATATGTAATCGAATAAGTATTGAACAGCGTCCTGAAATAGTCGACCGTAAAGAACGATTCGGTGATCTTGAAATCAATCTGATTATCGGCAAAGGGCATCACCAAGCTTTACTGACCATCAATGACCGAGCTACTGGTTTACTATTCATGGATAAAGTCTTGACCAAGAAAGCCGAGGAAATTGAAGCTAAAACCATTGAACTATTACAGGATTGGAAACCTTTCATTATGACCATAACCTCAGACAACGGTAAAGAATTTGCTCGCCATCAGAGCATTGCACAAGCACTTAACCTCGATTTTTATTTTGCCCATCCTTACCATTCTTGGGAGCGAGGAGCAAACGAAAATTTGAATGGATTAGTGCGACAGTATTTCCCGAAAAATATGGATTTTTCAAGCATCGATCAGTTCCAAATTCAACACGTCATCGGTGTCTTAAATAACCGACCCAGAAAGAGATTTGACTTTTTATCGCCTAACGAAATGCTCATGCGTAAACTAGACCAACATCACGGTGTTGCGTTTATGACTTGAATCCAAGTGTTGATTATAAATACAAACAACTGATAATCAGCGGAATAAGATAGCAAGGTTTTTTCCCGTCCGGACCGCTCTAATAAATACAATGGTTTTCAACAGTTTTGTTGGAAACCATTTTTATTTTAGTTGAAACATTTCTCTTGATAACCAATAAGTTACGATGCTCGTGTTGGTCTTAACAATAGGAGAGAACCAATTTCTATTCTTTTAAGCTTTTCCTTTCTGTAACATAATACAGCTTACTCACCATATTTTTTTGTATAAACCTAGCAGGTTTTGAAGTAAAGGAAAACTTAGTCGATAGTTTGTTTGTGTTGTGAAGGAAGTGAGCAAAATGAATCATCTCTTCCTAATTTGTCAAATTCTTCAATAGCTCTACTGCTCTTTCTTTGTAGGTGCGTCCTATGGGTATCGTACTCTTTTCATTACTGATTTCGTAGTTATCAAATTTCAAGACATTATTGATGTTGACGATGAAAGAGCGGTGGACTCGCACAAAGGCTTCGGGTAGCTGCTTTTCAAATTCTGAAAGCGAAATGAGGCTAATGTAATTGCCTTCTTTTGTCACAATTTTTATATGATTTTTGATGGCTTCAATGTGCAAAATGGCAGCTATCTCTATTCTTTGATAGGCTCGATTCGTTTTGATAAAAATATGTTGAGGAGCTGTGTCTTGCTTGTTTACCTCCCTTGTTTTTTCTGCTGGATGGGAAACTTGTTCGGTTTTTGCAGTAGGAATAGAAAGGCGTTTTTTTAATCGACTGATCGTCTGTAAAAAGCGGTTGAGTCCAATTGGCTTCAGCAGATAGTCCACCACTTCCAACTCAAATCCATCCAAGGCGTACTCTCGATGTGCGGTGGTCAGTACGGTGAGTGGCTTGTGCTTTATCATTTTCAGCATTTCGATACCCGCTACTTTGGGCATCTGAATATCCAAAAATAAGACATCCACTTCCAAGCTCTCTAACGCTAAAAACGCCTCTACTGCACTGTGGTAAATCCCTTCTATTTCAAAGTTGGGGATGTGCCCTAAGTGTGCTTCGATCACTTTGGTCGCCATCGCTTCATCATCTACAATGACGCATTTTATGCTTTGATCATTAGCTTTTTTCATCAATTGGATAGGTCTATCATTAAAGATACTTCAAAGGTATTGCCTTCTGAAATATTCAAACTGTGCTTATCAGGATAGAGTAGGGATAATCTTTTTTTGATATTTTCTAAACCAATGCCTGATTGAATATAGTCGTTACTGGTTTTCACTTCTTTATTGTAGGAGTTATCAATGCTAAAATACAAGATATTTTGCTGTACTTCCAAGCTGAGATTGATAAATGACTGCTGCTCCTCCTTTGCTGGACCATGCTTAAAAGCATTTTCAACAAATGGCATCAGTAGCAATGGCGCGATTTTTAAACCAGCAGTGATCTTATTCTTCGAAGAATTGAAATCTAACTTTCGTTGATAGCGAAGTCGTTCCAATTCTATATAACTCTCCAACATTTCTACCTCTTTCGATAGCAAAATCGCCTCCGTATTGCCTTCATAAAGCATAAAGCTCAATAAATTCGACAATTTCACAATAGCTTCGCCCGCATTTTTATCATCGGACAACACCATACCGTAGATATTATTCAGCGTATTGAATAAGAAATGAGGTTGAATTTGATTGCGCAGGTATTTGAGCTCCGCCTCCACTTTCTGCCGCATCAAGGTTTGGTTGCGTTGCTGTTCGTGTAAGTAATTTTGGAAAAACTTGATGCTTGCTACTAAAGCCGTAATATAAATGAGCTGGATACCTTTGTAAGCAAACTGCTCGATGGTGTAGTATTCAGCATCCAAAAAAATGATCGGATGGACAAAATAAGCATAGATCAAATACAGTAGGATTGCAAAAAATAACAAAGCCAGAACACTCCAAATCAAGAACGCACCGTACTGCTCCTTGTACAAAAATTGAGGCATTAAAAAATAGGCAATCGTGTACGCTGCACCAATTTTGACGGGAAGCACCACTGCTTCAAAAGCAATCCATTGCCACAGTACGGAGTTGCCTCCTACAAAGTCGATAGCATTGCCAACCAAGCTATTCACCACTACTAAAAACACGCTCCACAGCAGCCAGTAGGCAATGTGCCTGCTCAGTCGCTCCCAATTCCACTTATCGTATTTCTTTAGAAAAATCATCGCATAAAAATAGCTCAATTACCAACAGAACCTAACGAATAGTGACCAGCTCACGCCAAAAAAGGATGAATAACAGTATAAAAGGACGAAGTGCAAAACAGACCCGAAATAGTCAAAATCACAAGATTTCTAACTTCTATAACGGATAGTCAATCGTTCGTCCCGAATCGAAAATTGCGCTTGAAAAGTGATCTATGTTTGTATCGACAATTAAAAATGGAGTTACTCAAAACTAGAAAAATGATACGACTACAGATGATAGTGACCTTATTGATGATTAGTTTTTCATTGGTTGCTCAACATACCTTACAAGCGAATATTCAGGACGAAAATGGGGCACCTTTGATGTTTGCTAACGTCTTGCTGCTATCCGAAACAGACGAATTGATAAAAGGAGAAGTCACAGATGGAGAAGGAAAGTTCATAACAAAGGACATTCCCTCAGGTAATTACACTTTGAGTATTTCAGCCATCGGTTATGATGACTTTCGCCAAGCAATTGAACTTACAGAAGATCTCAACTTGGGGATATTGACGGTAGCTCAAAGCAATATCGCCTTAAAAGAATTTACCGTGAGTGCACAAAAAGCTGCTTTTGTTCGCAAGGCGGACCGAACCGTGGTGAATGTAGCGAGTTTGCCGACCGCCGCAGGTGGAAATGCGCTCGAACTGCTGGAAAAATCACCTTCGGTGCGGGTCGATAGAGTGAGTAGCGAAGTTTCTTTGCTAGGTAGGAATGGTGTTTTGGTATTCCTCAATGGCAAGCGTAGCCGATTAGATGGCAACGATTTGATGCAGTATTTAGCTACGATTCCAGCTTCTAATATCGTTTCGCTAGAATTAATCAATAATCCACCAGCCAGCTACGACGCGGATGGTACGGGCGGTGTCATCAATATAGTTCTCAAAAACTACGAAGCCGATGGATTTAACGGAAGTACCAATCTATTCGGTGGCTACGGCATAGGAGCAAAATATGGCGGTGGCTTGGGTTTCAATTATAAATCTGGCAAACTAAACGTTTATGGAGATGCTTCCACCTCGCAGGATTATACTGCACAAAATTCGGAAATCATCTCTTCCATCGTATTCAATGACGGACTTTTAGCAACCAATCAACAGAGTGAGCGACCCGTTTACTTAGGCAATTACAACGGAAAATTAGGCCTGTCTTACGATTTAACCAAGCGCACCACGCTTGATATATTTGGTTCGTACAGTCGCCGCCGTTGGGAAATGTCCGCCACCACCACCACCGATTATCAGGGCGAAATTTCACCGATCCAAAATGACCGCTTGACAGGCGAGGAAACCAATACGACCAATCAGTACAACTGGAGCGCGCGCATTCAACATCAGTTAGAAAATGGTCATACGCTTTCAGCAGATTATGATTATCTGAATTTTAACATCATTAATCCAACCGATTATCGCTTACAGAATTTTAAGGAAATCGGTAGTGAATTGAGTATTGAAGATTTTAAAACCGAAAAAGAGACGCCTTTTGACTTTCATGTGGGTAGGTTGGATTATAAAGGTAGTTTCAACGAGGCAATCCATTTTGAAGCAGGTATCAAAGCGACGCTTTCGGAAGTTGAAAACAATACCTCTTTGCGGAATGAAAACGGAACGCCTTCCTCCAATCCGCTGTTCACTGACCAAATGGATTTGGCGGAACAAATCTATGCTGCCTATCTTTCTGTGAATGGTCAGTTGGGTGAAAGTTATTCTTTTACGGGTGGTATTCGTTACGAATATTCCAATCTGGAACTGAGCGCGAATCAAGGAGATATTGATCGGCAGATTTCTAGACTATTTCCAAGCCTGAGCTTAACGCGTAACTTCTCTGAGGTCAGTCGCCTCACCATCTCTTATCGAGAACGAATTGCAAGACCAGGCTTTCAAAATTTGGCGCCCGCGTTTTTCTTTCTAAATCCCTACACCGTACTCACAGGCAATATTCAAGCCCTGCCCAATATTAATCGTACCGCCGAATTGACACTCAATCACCAAACACTATTTGCTTCCCTCAGCTATTCCAATGACGGTGCTCCGATTGTTCGCTTTGCGGTTCCGCAGCTCAATCAAGCGGATAATTTGCTGCTGCTCATTTCAGATAATATTGAAAATCGCCAGCAAATCGGTCTCAACATCGGTTTCCCAATAGAGTGGACTCGTTTTTGGAATTCTCGCTATACCATTGGCAGCTATTGGAGAAGCGACGAAGTACGCTTCGGTGAGGAAACCATCACTGAAAGCAATCCTTTCTTGTCAGTTGATATTGCTCAAAATTTTCAACTGCCTAAAGATTGGTCGATGGAGTTGAGTGGTCGATGGAACTCCCGCACTTGGCAAGGGACGATTGCTCAACCACAACAGACTTTTATCAATTTCGGTATTCAGAAAAAATTCAAGAACAGTATGGTGGGACTTTCGTGGACGGACATCTTTGATACGGGTTCTTTTCTCGGCTTCATCAATGACTTACCACAACAGGGCATCCTATACGATTGGCATTATGATATCGAGGGGAGCATCGTTCGCCTTTCCTATTCTTATAATTTTGGTGGTCAGCTCCGACAGGCGCGCCAATCGGGCGCTAAGGATGTTTTGGAGCGCGTCAATAACTAGAGCTTTTAAGTTTTATACATTTTGAGGGTATCCGATATTGTTTTTGGGTATCCTCTTTTTTTATTGGTATGGTATTTTACCTACTCCCTTAAAGCTGTGTTTACCGTTTATATTTCTACATCGCCCCAAGTCCTCAGCGTATTCTGAAGCACTCTTGCACCATTATCACCATTAGTTAGCATGATGAGTCTATTCTTTGCTCTAAAATCCAAAAAAAGCGGATTCCCAACCACTTAATGATTTGTATTTCTCTACGCTCCAACTGCTTTTCTTTAGAACGCTATTTTATCTAATAGCAACTTGGCTTTTCCAAAAATAGAGAGAATACTAAACCTTAAAAAATGACAAAGCAAAAGCAGAATTGATGAATCTCAGAAGTCAGATAAGTCCACAAATCTTTTATTGTTGCCATTCCTAAGATCAAGATGATTGAGCAGCATAAAATTTCTACTGGGGCGCATCGAATTCCTATTGGGTAGACTTACAGGAAGAACGTTGTAGGCTTGTTGAAATAGCCATTTATCTATCGTTAGCAGAATACCCGATTGGCAGGGTGTACGGCCTTGTCATACTAATCTGGTAAAGACTTTACAAAAAACCTCTAATTTTTTCTGCCAAACCCTTCACCTCTGGCTCTTCAAAAAGCGTCAAATGATGCCCTTCTACCACATGAACCTCTAGACCTTTTCCCGCCAACTTTTGCCACTGGTGAACGTGATAATCTTTCTCGGGTAAGTTTGAAAATTCGGAACTACGAATGAGGACTATCTTTTCCTCAATCGCTTGCCAAGTATAGCGTTTGTAGAGTAAGTTCAAGCTATTGACTGTGGATTGTAGGTTCTTCTGCTGTTCGTTTTTGAAGCGTGTAAAAAGAAATCTGTTCAAATAGATAAAGCGATTTCTTATCTTCCTACGAATAGATTTCCAGTCCCGATCTTTGAGCATTTTGCCTAAGCGTTGAGCAGTCTTGTTTTCACCTCGAACGAGAGAAGATAATAAATGAGCGGGTGCAGAATCCACAAAGAGCAAAAGATTCAATTCTTCCCCTGCGGCTTTCAATTGATGCGCCATTTCTAGTCCAACAGCATTACTAAAGCAAGTTCCCAGTATCGCGTAAGGTCCTTCTGGTTGAACTTTTTTCATTTCTGAAAGATAAAAAGCCGCCATGGCTTCTATGCTGTCATGTTGCATACTTTGTCCATCTAGTCCCTTGGGTTGGAGCGCGTAGATCGGCTGTTGTGCATCTAAATATTTGGAGAGATTGCGATAGAAAAGTACGTGTGCAGCACCTGAATGAATGCAAAATAAAGGTGTTCTATTGCTACCTTTGTTGATAGTTGCAACGTTTGACCAATTATTAGTAGCACATTTAGGCTTCTCCAAAAATTGAGCGAGTTCCCGCAGATTTTGGTATTCAAAGAGATGGTTAGGCGCAAGTTTGAGTCCTGCTTTTTGTGCTTTGGCGATGGCTTGGATACTGCGAATCGAATCGCCTCCAATTTCAAAAAAATTGTCTTCTAAATGAACCACATCCACTTTTAAGACAGCTTGCCAAATGCTGGCTAATTGTTTTTCTACTTCCGTCTCAGGAGGAGTTGAGGCAGCTTTTTCTTTTCTGTATTCTTGAGTAGTTGGCAAAGCTCTGTGATTGATTTTTCCATTGGGCAGTGTTGGAAAAGTGTCCATTTCCACAAAAACGGATGGAATCATATATTCAGGAAGTCGCGCCTTCAAATCTTGCTTTAAAGTGCTGATCACCAATTTTTCTTGAGGAGTAATATAAGCAACCAACTGCTCTTTTTGTACGGAAATAACGGCATCTTTTACCATCAAATGTTGTAACAAAATCGCCTTGATTTCTTCTAACTCCACACGATGTCCTCTAATCTTAATTTGCTGGTCGGTACGTCCCAAAAACTCAATTGTTCCATCCTTTTGATAGCGTGCCAAATCTCCTGTCTTGTACAATTTCCCTTCGCCAAATGGATTCTCCAAGAAGCGTTTTGCGGTCAATTCAGGACGTTGCCAATAGCCATGCGCAATCCCTTTACCTGAAATATACAATTCACCAGCTACACCAATTGGAACAGTTTGTAGATTTTTATCTAAAATATAATTTTGCATATTAGGAATCGGACGACCAATCGGGACGACGTTTTGGGTATCTTCATGTGTTATTCGATGCGCTGTACTCCAAACTGTGCCTTCAGTTGGTCCATATTCGTTGTAAAGCAAAGTTTGTGGCAAGCGAGCAAAATGTTGTTGAACCACTTTTGGAAAGCATGCTTCTCCTGCGACCATGATGGTTTGTAAAGATTGGAGTTGATTTTTAGGCGCATATTCCAGTAGTAACTGATAAAGCGAAGGCAGCATTAAACTGTGCGTAACTTGTTGTTTATCAATTATTTTAGATAGCTTATTGATGTCCTGCTCAATGCGTTTCGGAGCAAGTACCAACTTCCCGCCGCTACAAATAGTCCAAAAGATACCCGCTACGGAACTATCAAAAGAGAAAGAAGAGAGCAGTAAGAAGGCTGCGGGTTGTTGCTCATAAAAATTGAAGCGGGCTGCGGTGGAATGCAATAAATTGTAATGCGAAATGGGGACGCCTTTGGGTTTACCTGTACTGCCCGAAGTGTAGATCATGTAGGCTAAATCAGTAGGTTTGGGGGTTGGCAACTCTTTATTTTTCTTGCCGGTTTGAATATTAACAATAGTCTGGATATCAAATACTTGCGTATTAGTTTCAGCTAAGTGGTGTTGCAGTTCTCTTTGCTCTAAAACAATTTCAACTTGCGCATCATCTAGCATATACTCCAAGCGTTCTTTAGGGTATTCCGCATCCAAAGGCAAATAAGCTGCTCCTGCTTTCAAGATACCTAAAATACCAATTATCATTTCCAAGGAAGGGCGAGTAAGTAAGCCGACCAATTGATTAGGTTGCACATTTTGTTGCTGCAAAAAATGAGCGATGGTCTTGGCTTTTGATTGCAGTTCTTGATAGGTGATTTGTTTATTTTGAGAAGTAACTGCAATCTTATTGGGACTTTCAAGTGATTGTTTATCAAAGAGTTGCAAAACAGAAGAAGCATCGGGTAGAGGAGTACTCGTCAAATTCCAATCGACTAAAATTTGCTGTTGCTCGCCTTTGCTTAGCAGATTGAGTTGTCCAATCTTTTTGCTTGGGTATTGAGCAATGTCTTTGAGCAGCACTTCAAAATGCCCTAACATTCTCTCTAGGCTATCTTGCTCGAATAAGTCGGTTGAGTACTCAAACGTTGTTTTGATTTGATCGCCTTCATCACTCAAAAATAGGGTTAAATCGAATTTGGAAACGCCCAAGTCAAGCATTTCTTCTCCTAGCTCAATGCCTTCTCCAAAAGACAACTTTTGGTCGCTGGCATTGAAAACGAACATCACTTGAAATAATGGATTACTTGTACCTTGACGCTCGGGTTGCAGTTCACGCACTAAAGTGTCAAACGGGACATTTTTATGTGCAAAAGCATCCAATGTCGTTTGCTTTAGCTGTTGCACTAAATCAAGGAAAGTTAGATCGTTAGACAAGTCAGAACGCAGCACCAAAGTCTCATTGAAGAAACCAATTAATTGCTCCAAACTTACTTTGTCACGATTGGAAAATGGTGCTCCGACCAGAATATTTTCTTCGCCCGTGTAGCGATGTAGAAGTACTTTGAATGCTGCTAGTCCAAGCACAAAAAGTGTTGTGTTTTCTTGCTTACAAATCGCTTTTAGTTGCTGACTAAGTGTTTCTTCTAGTTTTTTGGATTGCATTGCACCTTGAAAAGAGGTAGAACTAGGTCGTGGGAAATCGCCAGGTAAAGTTAGAATGGGCAATTCGCCTGCCAATTGCTTTTTCCAATAATTTAGATCGTTTTCTTTTGTGTTTTGCTGTCGTTGCCAATACGCGTAATCTGCGTATTGAATAGCAAGTGGCTCTAGCGTTTTACCTTGATAAAGTTGAGCGAGTTCTTGATTTAGGATTTGCAGTGAACCGCGATCTCCAAGGATATGATGCATAGTCAAAATGAGCAAGTGTTCGGTTGTACTTATTTTGATTACTGCTAGTCGCAACAATACATCTCCCTCTAAATTAAAAGATTGTGAAATACTTTCTTGAATGATCTCAGCTTTTTGCTGTATTTTTTCTTCGGAAGCTAATTCGCTTAAATCATAGGAGATAACTGGAATTTTGTGATTTTTACTTAATACCTGAACGAGTTTTTCATCAGCTTGTGAATAGTTAGTCCTTAAAATCTGATGACGTTCTGCTATCTTTTGGAAATTTTTTAGCAAGCGTTCAATGTCCAAGTTGCCCTTGAAGTGATATAGATGCGCGTAACTATATAATGAACTTTTAGGATAGAGTTGTTGAAGCAGCCAAAGACGTTCTTGTCCATGAGAAAGTGGGGTTGTAGCATCAATAGGCTTCGCAGCAATCGTGGTGCTTGTCGCCTTCTTCTTTTGGAGTGCCAACCACTTTTGTAGTGCCGCATTTTTATCTGTCGTACTCATATTTCTCTTTTAGAGATTTTTACTTTTTCAATGCCTTGATAAGAAGGCAGTTTCATCACCAGTATTCCATCCCAGCTGTAACTTTCCTTCAAATCTGCACTGGCTACTTGGAGGTAGCCGTATTTTTCTTGCAACACTTCTCGGCAACTATAATGCAGTTCATCTGAATGTGTAGAAATAAAAACATAGCCCACCTTCTTTTCTGATAGCATTCGATGGCTACCATGAAGCATATCCAACTCAAATCCTTGAATGTCAGAATGCAAAATATCTAGGAATTGAATATTGTTTCTTGTGCAAATTGCATCCACGGTCGTCATGTTTCTTTGAGGAACAATTTCTTTCCCAATTTTAGTATGAATAAATGTCCCTTCGAATTTATTGATTTTAAAATTTGCTTTACCATATAGCAAATTTTCTCGATTAGGCTCTGCCATGTAAGCCTTGGCGTTTGGAAAAATTTGCTTGAACCACATCGAATAAAAAGACCAATATGCGCCCAACTCCAACATGGTTTTCGGTGTACTTGTTTGGGGAAGTGAGCGAAGAACTTCTTGAAAAATTTTCTCTTCTTGTGGTTCGTGTACGCCCTTATTTTTTATGAGCATTTTGAGTACGGGAAAGCTGTAATAACTCAAAGGGTCAATCTTCAAGTCATTGTGCATAATGAGCTTACCGTTGAGTAGTTTTCCTGCATTTTTAGAACGCGGAATATCCTCATTATCAGGATCTTGAAGAACTTGTTCAATTCGTCCTTCCCAATGTTCCCGGTACTCTTGCTTCAATCCTGCCATCAAATCCTCATTTTCCTCCAGCAAGGTAGAAAGCAGTTTTCGACGTTCGATATTCTGCTTGTTAAAGTAGATTTTACTGATGAAATCAGGAACTTTCCTAGCGTAGAAATATTGTTTTACGGTTCTCATATACTAAGATTTTAGTCCTATTGCTCTTAAGATATCATTCAAGTACTTGCCCGCCAATAAATCTACTTCAAAAGCGCGTTCAATTACCCAATATAAAGCAATCACGATCAATAGTGCAGAGCCATAAGTGATGATTTTAGGATAAAGCCTAGTTTTTCTAATCAAGAAAAGCACTGGAAATGCCAAACAAATAATCAAAACTTGCCCAATTTCGACACCGACATTAAATCCAAAAAGAGACAACACCATGAAATCACCTCCTAAACCCTTCTCTCCTAAAACGCTCGCAAATCCAAAGCCGTGAAATAAGCCAAAGACGAAGGCAACCATCCATTCTCTACCTTTAAAAATCGGCGTGATGTTGTGCAAAGCTGCCAACGCAATAGAAAAAGCGATGATAGATTCCACCCAACGCGAAGATAGGTTGACTACGTTCAGAGAAGCCAGTGCAAGCGTGATGGAATGTGCAATCGTGAAGAACGTGACGATCTTCAAGATGTACAGAAAAGCAGGTTTGAACTGAGCTACGGGCAGCCAACTCTTGGAGTAGCTCGCTGGAACACTTTGATCTACCATACTGAAATCACCAGCAAGTGTTTCTCTGCGGCGTACGACTGCTGGTAAGATCAAAGCAATGATGAACAAAATATGATCCAACCCAATCCAAATGTGCCAAATTCCCAGCTTCACCAAAGCCCAGAATCCTTTCCAAATAGACATATTTGCCAGAGAAAGTTGCTGTTGTCTATTATTTGGACTGAAAATGAGAGAAATCAACGCCTCATTTTCTACGATTCCAGCCTTCCAGTTGTAGCCGATAATTAGCATTCCTCTGTGCTTGGAATTTTCTTCTAAGAAGCCTTCGTATCGAATATCCAATGCTTCTGGTACAACGTCCACATTCTGCATAGTGAAGCTAAATAAAGCGAAATGATCATCCATTTCATCCAATTCGAGTACTTCCGTTTCGTCAAATTCAATTGGATAAGTCTTTCCCTCGTAAGAAAAATCAGTGACGCTCTTTAGGTAGTTCTGAATAGTCGTCAAGTGTGGCTTTAAGTCCTCAAAAGTGAATTCTTTAGGAATATCCAAACCCAAGGAGCGATTAAGATCACTTGCTGTAATTTCGTATCGCCCACCCATTGCATCACCATATATCCTCAAATATAAATAGCTCTGGTCAGGAGAGTGCGCCTGGGAAAGTAGTGGTAGGAGTAAAAGTAAAAAAGCAAAAGCCAGCTTCTGCAAAAATGTAAAGTTCATTGTATGATATATAGTTGTGATTTGTGTCTTTTTTAGGTTTTTCATGGACAGAAATGGAATTGATTTTTCTGAAGAATCAGTAAAATCAGTCTCATCGCTGTCCGAAAGGACTATTTAAAAACGAAAGGAAGAATTTATCTTTCCTTTCGTTTTCAAAGGGTGAAGAATGTAGATTTGTTTATCAGCTGTTACTTTAGTGTAAGTGCTTATTTAAGAAGAGTTATACGTTCATTATTTCACGATAATTCTACCATCTCTCTGAAAGTAGAATTAGACTCTATCAGTTCCTCATAACCTCCAGCGGCAACAATTTTTCCATTTTCTAATAAATATATGATATCTGCATAGCGAACTGTGGACAGACGATGCGCAACGATAATTACTGTCAGATCGTCAGGGAGTGTTTCCAAAGACGCGATGATACTTTTTTCCGTAATATTATCTAATGCACTTGTGGCTTCATCCATAATGAGCACATCTGGATCAAAGTAAAGTGCACGAGCCAAACCAATTCGCTGCCGCTGTCCTCCGCTCAAGCGCATTCCTCGTTCTCCAATAACCGTCTGAAAACCTTTAGGTAAACTCTGAACGAAATCATAAATATCTGCCATTCGAGCAGCTTTTGCTAGTTGCTCTTTATCAATGCGTTCCTCTTCGACACCGAACATGATGTTTCGAGCAATAGTCTCATCGAATAAAAATACATCTTGTGGTACATAAGCAGTTTGATGATGCCATGCCGCCATATTGTCTTCGGATAGCAATTGGTCATCAACGCTAATTTCACCTTTGCTTCCGACCAAAAGTCCCATCAACACATCAATAATAGTCGTCTTACCAGAACCTGTTGATCCTACAAAAGCCACCGTTTCTCCCTTTTTAATCGTCACGCTAAATTTGTTCAGTACGGGTTTGTCCGTATTTTCGTATTGGAAGGTAATGTCTTTTATACTCAAAGTCTGCTTAAAAGATAGTTTAGAATTCTCTGGTTTTGGGGCAGAAATATCACGCAAGCTGTAGATTAAATCGTCGTACAACTTGTCCAAAATTGGATAGTTGTGCTTCAATTTTGTGGCAGCGGCAAATGCCTTCTGCAACGCAGGCAAAAGGCGATAGCCAGCAAAAGCATACAAACTCAACATTGGCAAAGCGCCGCCAATATCTCCAGAGGAGACGTATAAAAATAGAGTAATAGCGAGAATACCACCAAAGGCAAAAATCTCTAAAATATATCGAGGCGTCAGCATCACTACGTTAAAATTAGGCATAATCTTAACAAATTCATTGGATGCTCTTTCATAACGATTGTAGAAAAAGTGATGTGCCTCAAATGCTTTTACTGTTTTGATGCCAGAAAGCAATTCATAGAGACTGCGATAGCGTTTGGCGTTGTAAGTAATTCGATCTTCGCCAAGTCTTTTGATGTAGCGTTGCTGTATCAGATAGATCGTAAGATACAATCCTCCTAAAACAAATAAAGAGGAAATGGCTATGGAAGGGTTTGCAATTATCAGTAGTCCAAAAATCACTAAGGCAACCATGACTCTTGATACCATTTCAATGATAGGAAGCATAATGCCACTTGCCAAATTCCCAACTTCTGTAATGATGTAGGCTCTTAAATCGGCGGTGTTTTGATTGAGATAGTATTCATAAGGTTTTTTGATGTAAGTGTAGAGCAGGCGAACGCTCAAATCGTGCATGGTTCGCCAAATAAATCTATATTGTAGCCAGATTGTGAAAGCGGAGAAAAGATTAGAAATAGTTAATAATACGATGACGAAAATTCCAGTAGCAATCAATAGCTCTCTTTGCGTTTCAAACTCAAACCAATCGTAAGCACTCTTTAGCCATCGGTTGCTTTCTACAGCTTCTGGTTCTGCCAACAGTTGCATGAAAGGTAAAATGGATGCAATACCTGCGACTTCCAGGAGTCCCATTAAGATGATTGCTATAAAGAGAAGCGTAAATTTGAGCTTTTCTCTTCTTGTGAATATGTTGAGTAGTTTTTTGATTGCAATAGTTGTCTTGTATTAAATAATGCTCAAATGTAGAAATAAAAATCTAGCTTGGGCGTAGATGCTGTTTGATTTTCTAGTCTGAAAACATCCATATCCCTTATTGGTCTCGTATTAAGAATACGAGTATTTTTAAATAAAATATGTTTCTATATTTACTGCTGTTTGGGAACATTTGGATCACGATTACTCATTTTTTTGAATTAGAGTTGAAAAAAGAATCCAAATGTACTCAGCCTTGTGGTAAAAAACACTAGCAAATGCACACCATAATACTTTCCAGCGGAGACATTCAGGAGATGGTCTCTCACTACGGCTTAGATGTACTCATGGACGAACTAATCACTCGTTTGGAGGTTGCTACCAAGCAATTTAATAATCAGAATACGATCATTCCTATTCGCTCTGGATTCAACTACCAACAGCCTCACGCTGGTTTAGTGGAGTGGATGCCGCTGTATCAGAAAGGAGAGAAGGTCTCCATTAAATTAGTAGGTTACCATCCCGAAAATCCAGAACAGTACCAGCTCCCAACTATACTGTCTACCATTTCTTCTTATGATACAGCAACTGGACATTTAATCGGTGTGGTGGATGGCGTTTTTGCGACAGCGCTGAGAACTGGTGCAGCTTCTGCGATTGCAAGTCGAGCAATGGCAAAAGTAGATAGTTCGGTGCTGGGTCTGATTGGTTGTGGCGCACAAGCAGTGACTCAATTGCACGCCATTTCTCGACTCTTTTCAATCCGAGAAGTATTACTCTGCGACGTTGATGATGCCACTATTTACTCTTTTTCGGAAAGATGTGAGGTGCTAGATTTGGATATTAAATATCAGTCAACTAGCATTGAACAGTTAGTTCAACAGTCAGACATTATCTGCACTGCGACTTCCGTAGAAGTAGGTAAAGGTCCATTGTTCAAAAATTTGGAAACACTACCGCATCTTCATATCAATGCAGTTGGTGCAGATTTTCCAGGAAAAGTAGAACTGCCTTTAGATTTATTGAAACAAAGTTTCGTTTGCCCTGATTTTATAGAGCAAGCCTTCAAAGAAGGAGAATGTCAGCGATTGGACAGAGCTAAAATCACGGTTGATATTACTCAGGTACTTGCCAATCCCTCTATCTATCAACACTTAAGAAAACAACGTACCGTCTATGATTCAACAGGTTGGGCGCTGCAAGACCATATTGTCATGGAGTTCTTTATGGAATATGCTCAAAAGATAGGTGCTGGGCAATTTGTTAAAATTGAGAATACGCCCGAAGATGCGAAAAACCCTTATAGCTTTGCACAGAAAAATGTCGCGTCGCCAATAGAGCTTATGCAAAAATGACAAGGAAGAGCGGCATAAGAGCAAAAATAATTGAAGGAAACAGATAATGGACTTTTCATTCCCACAACAATATTTAGACTATAAAGATACTGTAATAGAATTTGCACAAAAAGAGCTAAATGACGACGTGATAGAAAGAGATCAGGAAGGCATTTTTCCAAAAGATTTGTGGCAAAAATGTGCAGCGTTTGGCATCCAAGGTTTAGCTGCGCCTCCCGAATACGGTGGTAGCTACACCAGTATTGATCTTACGAGAGCCGTATTGGCAATGGAAGGCTTGGGCTATGGTTGCAAAGACAATGGACTGACCCTTGCACTCAATGCACAAATGTGGACGGTACAAGTCATTATTGCGCTTTTTGGAACGGACGCACAAAAGCAAAAATTCCTATTACCACTTGCCAATGGCAGTTGGCTAGGCGCACACGCCTTGACGGAAGAAGCCTCAGGTTCGGATACCTTTAATATGCAAATGACTGCGGAAAAAGTAGAAGGCGGTTATCTTTTGAATGGAGAAAAACGACTCATTACACTCGGTCCAATTGCAGATATGGCGATCATTTTTGCCAATATCAATCCAAAACTAGGGCGTTGGGGCGTAACGGCTTTTTTGATTGAAAAGACCATGGAAGGATTTGAAGCAAGTCCTGTCCGCTCAAAAATGGGTTGTCGAACAGTACCAATTGGAGAAATCAAACTCACCAATTGCTTCGTGCCGGAGGAAAATCGGCTAGGAAAAGAGGGAGCCGGTTTCAGCATTACGCAGCAGTCATTGGAGTATGACAGATGTTGTATCCTTGCGAGTGAGTTGGGAACAATGGAACGCCAGTTGGAAGAAACCTTGAAATATGCTAAAGAACGTCAGCAATTCGGGCAATCCATTGGTAAATTCCAATCCGTTTCCAATCGAATCGCGGATATGAAATTACGTTTGGAAACCTCAAAGTTGCTCCTCTATAAGATGGTATGGCTCAAAGAAAACAAAAAGCCTTGCACACTAGAAGCTTCCATGCTAAAGCTCCTTTTGAGTGAAAGTTTCCTTGCTTCCAGTATGGATGCTATTCGCGTGCACGGAGGCATTGGTTATTTGAGCGAAACGGGAGTAGAGCGAAACCTCAGAGATGCCGTTGGAGGGGTGCTTTACGCAGGTACTTCAGACATTCATCGAAACATTATTGCTAAATTACTAGGACTTTAAAACTTGCTGTACTTACTACCACATACGATTCTTAACGCTGCTGAACGTTCGCCCGAAAAAGTCGCTTTTTGCTGTTTGAAGGAAGCGCGCACCTATGCTGAGATGACGAAGCAGATGAATCAGTTGTCCAATCTACTGATCGAACTAGGCGTGAAAAAAGGAGATCGAATTGGCATCTTCTTAAATCGCTCTATTGAAACCGCAGCTGCTATTTATGGTACAATGAATGCAGGAGCTGCCTATGTACCTATTGATCCAAACTTATCCATTGAGCGCGTCCAATTTTTGATTCGAGATTGTGGAATTAAGTACTTGGTTACAAATCAGGCGCAGAGCAGAAAGTTGCAAAAAGTAGTAGCCGCAGGTACTAATCTAACGCATATTATCGGATTGGATAAAGATTGGGAAATCCCTACCATTTCGTGGGAAGAAGTTAGTCAATTTCCAAGCAATAGTCCTAAAGTTAATATACTTGCGGATGATTTGGCTTACATCATGTACACGTCGGGTTCGACGGGAATTCCTAAAGGTATCATGCACACCCATTACAGCGGATTGAGTTATGCGAAGCTCTCTTCCGGCTTATATGGACTTAACTCAGGAGATATTTTTGGCAACCATGCGCCGCTCTTTTTCGACATTTCTACTTTTGGCTATTTCTCTGTGCCACTGAAAGCAGCCACTACCATTATTGCTACCGACGCTCACGTAAAAATGCCTGCGAGCCTTTCCAAACTGATTGAGGAAGAGCAGATTAGTATTTGGTACTCTGTGCCTTTGGCACTAATTCAAATGCTGCAACGCGGAGTCTTAGAGGAAAGAAACTGGGAACAATTGCGCTGGATTTTATACGGCGGAGAACCTTTCCCCGCAAAACATTTGCGTGCATTAATGAAACGCTTGCCACAAACGCGCATCAGTAATGTATATGGGCCTGCCGAAGTGAATCAATGTACTTACTACCACCTGCCTGATTTGCCTCAAGAAGAGGAATCTATTCCTTTGGGACAAGTTTGGAACAACACAGAAATGCTCATTTTGGATGAAAAAGATCGAGCAGTTAAACAAGGAGAAATGGGCGAATTACTGATTCGTTCAGCAACGCGCATGAAAGCCTATTGGAACAATTCAACTTTGACGGAACGCTCTTTTTATAGAAGAAAGACCGAGCAAGGCGTAGATGACATCTTTTATCGAACAGGGGATTTAGTTAATATAGATGAACAAGGCAGATTGCAGTTTTTTGGACGTAAAGATCGGCAAATCAAGTCGCGAGGCTATCGCGTGGAACTGGATGATGTGGAGAACGCTTTGCTAGAGCACCAAATGGTAAATGAAGCTGCTGTTTTCAGCAAAAAAGATGAAGATGAGGTCAATATAATTTGTGCTGTCGTGACTCTAAAGGAAAATCAAGATTTAGAAGAAAAACAACTGCTAGATTATTGTAAAAATAAACTTAACTGGTATGCAGTGCCGCAGCAATTGTCTATCGTTGTTGACTTAGCTCGAACACCAACGGGAAAGATTGATCGGAAACAGTTGGCGATTGAAAATTAGAAATTGAAAAACAAATAATTTTGAAAGATAAAATCATACAATATATCCAAGCCGAAATCCTACAAGACGGAGACGATCCGATTACTTCAGATGAGGATTTATTGACCAGCGGCTTGCTAGATTCCATGGCAGCTATGCGCTTAATTGGGTTTTTAGAAGAGACATTTGAAGTAAAAATCCCGCCAGAAGATATGGTAATCGAGCATTTTATGACGGTGGATGCGATGGAATCGTATCTTGCCCAGAAGCAAACTTCGTAATGAAAGTGTATATTTGGAGTACAAATAGAGAAAGAATAAATGGTTAAACTACCATATGGAATCAGTAATTTTGAGACGCTAGTCACAGATGGCTACGTTTATATTGATCGCACTGCTTACTTGGAGCAACTGGAGCGCATGAGCCAGCGGTATCTTTTTTTTCTTCGTCCTAGACGATTTGGAAAAAGTCTGTTCCTTTCGGTACTACAATACTATTATGATATTCGACATCAAAATAAATTTAATCGTTTATTTGGGGCATACTACATTGGTCAACATCCAACGCCACTCGCCAATCAATTTTTAATCCTAAAATTCGATTTTTCGCAGATTGAAACGCATTCTTTTGAACGAACTTATCAAGGTTTTCTAAATAATGTTAAGGAAAGTGTATTGACTTTCACTGGATTCTATCCTAATTTCTTTACTCCAGATACTATCGAAACCATTAAAAATAGCAGTTCGCCAGCTGCAATTCTACAATCTTTACTCCGATCTGTTGAAACAGATGCAGAGCGACATAAAATCTATTTACTAATAGATGAATACGATCATTTTGCCAACGAGATCTTGTCTTTTCGCTTTGAAGAATTTACCAAAATGGTAGGCAGCAACGGTTTTGTGAGAAAATTTTATGAAGCGATTAAAGTTGGGACGCAGAGTGGGGTCATTGATCGAATATTTGTCTCTGGCGTGTCCCCCATCACATTAGATAGCTTAACCAGCGGCTTCAATATTTCTACGAATATCAGTTTGAAAAAAGGATTCAATTCGATGGTTGGATTCAAGGAAAAAGAAGTAGAATTCATATTGCAAAAAGTAGGTGTTGAAGATGCCAAAATGGGACAAACCTTAGCATTGATGCGTAGCTGGTACAATGGCTACACTTTTTCGGAAGATGCAGAAGAAAAGCTCTACAATTCAGACATGGTACTTTACTTTGCGCTAGAGTACAGTGAAAATGGAAAAATACCAGCTCAGCTTTTAGATGTAAATATTGCAAGTGATTACAAAAAAATCAGGAGAATCTTTCAAATCAAAAATCAAGAAAAGATTCATTTGCAGTATCTCAATGAATTGCTAGAAACTGGAGCATTGCGCTCCGACTTGGTGCGGTTATTTGAAATAGAACATCGCTTTAATCGCTCTGATTTTATCAGTTTACTCTATTATCAAGGCATTATCACTATCGCAGAACGCGATATGCTGACTGTAAAATTCAAAATGCCAAATTATGTAATTAAAGAACTATACTATCAATATTTTCATCAAATTATTGCCGAACAGAGTCAAACTACTACTCACCAGATAGATTTATCTGATAAAGTCAAAGCATTAGCACTGCACAATGATTTGAAACCAGTGATTGATTACACGCAATCCATTTTAACTCAACTTTCCAATCGAGATAAAAGAAATTTTGGTGAGAAATACATCAAAATCATTTTAACTTCTATCTTTTTCACCGCAGGTATCTATCACATCAAGCACGAGTTTGAGGTTCAAAAATCTAGTACAGAGAGAGGGTATGTAGATGTTCTGTTGCTTGCTCGTCCTCCTTTTCAAGTAAAGCGCCAAGTTATACTAGAGGTAAAATATTTAAAAAGAGAAAATGCACATCAGACAGAAAAAATTAAAGAAGAAGCTACCAAACAGCTAAAGTCTTACTTGAAGTCGGATAATTATTTACAGCAGTTAGAAAATCTTAGTGCATATGTGGTTTTGTTTGTTGGGAACGAAGGAATATTCGAGCAAATTAATCTTACCGAAAAATAGTGGAGTAGTCAGCTCAAAAAACTGGAAAACTTAGAATCATGCAAAGAACACTAGACTTGACCCAAAGCCAGCTCTTATTGTGGACAGGGCAACAGCTCAATCCTGAGTCGCCACTTTATAATATGGCATTTGCATTTGAGTTGTCAGGTACGATTGAAGTAGAACATTTTCGAGCGGCGTTTCATAAGTTGGTAGCGCAAAGCGACGCTTTGCGAACGGTTTTTGTGGTGGAAAATGAAGTACCCAAACAAAAGGTTTTAGAGTATTTTCCTTGTGAAATGGAAGTGCTAGATTGGACAGAAGGAATAGATGCAGCAGCCGCTTTTTCAAAATGGGCAGAAGAACGAGCACAGCAGCTATTTGAACTAGATAAGTGCTTGTTTGACAGTGTCTTAATCAAAATTTCTGAGCAAAAACACTATTGGTTTTTCAATGAGCATCACCTTATCACCGATGCTTGGACAAGTACACTCATATACAACACACTTTCCGATTATTATCAAAAATCGCTAACAGGACAATTAGCAGAGGTTGAGGAATTACATCAATTTCAAGAATACATCGAATACGAACAATTAGCGCGCAGCAATCCTAAAAAACAAAACTTACATGAGCATTGGAAACAAAAGGCTAAAGGAGTTACGACACCACCTTCGCTCTATGGTTATCCGCGCTTAGAAGCAGGTACGTATTCAGAGCGTATTTTGGTGGATTTAGGAGCAGAACGATCCGAAAAATTACGTGCCTTAGCTTTAGAAAAAGACCTGCGTTCTTGGACAGTGCATTCTACGCTTTTCAATCTGTTTTCGACGGCTTTATTTACTTATTTGTATCGAGTAAGTGGACAACAGCAATTGGCGATCGGAACACCTGCGCACAACAGAGTGACCAAAGAATTCAAGTCAACTATCGGTGTTTTTATTGAATTGTTCCCTCTGATGAATGAAATTGAAGCGGACGAAACCTTCTTAAGTCTCTTCAAGAAAGTGCGCACCGAAGTTAATGAATTTTTGCGCTACGCACAGCCTGGAACAAGTACCGCAGAATTGAATCGTGGCTTCAATGTAGTGCTGAATTATATTCACGCTCAATTCAAAGACTTTAACGATATTCCAACCAACTCCAAATGGATACACGCGAATCATTGTGACCCACGCCACCATCTTAGGATGCAGGTCTATGATTTTGATGACACTGGAACAATTCAAATTTATTTTGATCTCAATCATAAGGTTTTTGATGCAGCATTGCGCCAAAATGCACCACAACATTTCCTAAAAATCGTTGATGCACTCTTAGCTGATAGAACTCAAAAAATTGATGTAGCTAAACTAATTACAGCGAGCGAAGAACAGCAAACACTCCATCAAATCAATCAAACTAAATATGAATATCCAATAGAAGAAAACACCTTAGAACTATTTGAAAATCAAGTAAATAAAACACCAAAAGACATCGCTATAACTCACAAAGAAACAACAATTACTTACGAAGAATTAGATAAAAGAGCCAATCAACTTGCTCATTTTTTATTATTGAAAGGCATACAGCCCAAAGATAGAATCGCACTTCATTTGAAGCGTTCACCGGGGTTGTTAGTTTCCATTTTGGCAACTTGGAAAATCGGAGCAACTTATATTCCAGTGGCTTCGGATTTGCCACCCGAACGAATCAAGATGATGCTCGAAGAAGGAGCAGTTGCACTGACTATTACTACCTCCAAATTACTGGAACGATTTCAACTGGATGCTTCCAAAATGCTCCAAATTGACAGAGAACAGTTAGCTATTCAGCAACAATTAACGAGCAAACCTGAGGTCGAATTGGAAGAAGATGCTCTAGCGTATATCATGTTCACTTCGGGTAGTACAGGAAAGCCCAAAGGCGTCCAAATCGCTCATACGGCACTCTCCAATTACTTGCTGTGGGCGAAAAAAACTTACGTAACCAAAGAAAAAGCAGCATTCCCACTATTCACCATGATTGGTTTCGATTTGACGGTGACTTCTACTTTTTTGCCTTTAATTAGTGGAGGAAATTTAGTCATCTATGAAGAAAGTGAAGCTGGGCCAGATTTAGCATTACTAGAGGTAATTGAAGAAAACGTAGTAGATGCAATCAAATTGACGCCTTCGCATCTGAGTTTGCTGAAAGACAAAGACTTACGACACTCTCGAATTAGCACAATGATTGTTGGAGGCGAAGATTTTAAGTCTCAATTGGCACAAAATATTAGCGATCATTTTCCAAAAGACCTAGCTATTTACAACGAATATGGACCTACGGAGGCCACAGTGGGTTGCGTAGTACATCGTTTTGCGCCAGAAGATACTGCGCATACCTCCGTTCCTATTGGGACGCCGATTGCGAATATGCAAGTCTACATTTTAGATAAAGCTGGCAATCCAGTTCCAAAAGGAGTAGCAGGGGAATTGTATTTGGCAGGTGAAGGTTTGGCAAATGGCTATTGGCAGCAGGAGGTATTAACCAATGAAAAATTTGTCCAAAATCCTTTCCAAACCGCCGGTAAGATGTATCGCACTGGTGACTTAGCACGCATCAATCGGGTAGGAGAGTTGGAGTATTTGGGACGCGTTGATAAGCAGGTAAAAATTGGAGGAATTCGGGTAGAACTAGCAGAAATTGAAACCGCACTTTCTTCTTATTCAGGTATTCAAACTGCCATAGTAGAACTGTGGGAAAAACCCGCACCACATCAGCAGCAAGACTTGCATTATTGCACCAGTTGTGGTTTGCCTTCTAACTATCCCAATGTCGAATTCGATGAAGAAGGGGTTTGTAATTTCTGTCATTCTTTTGAGAGCTTCCAACAAAAAGCGCATCAGTATTTCAAGAATTTGGAGGACTTGCGCGCCATTTTTCAAGAATCCCAAAAACGCAAAACGGGCGAATACGATTGCATGATGCTTTTGAGTGGTGGAAAGGATAGTACTTATGCTTTAGGGCAATTAGTAGAAATGGGTTACAAAGTGCTGGCATTCACTTTGGATAATGGCTATATCTCGCAGCAAGCCTTAGATAATGTGCAGCGCGTAGCGGATGATTTGGGCGTAGATTGTGTGGTAGGAAGCACACCTGCGATGAATGAAATTTTCGTGGATAGCTTACATCGCCACTGCAACGTTTGTAATGGTTGCTTCAAGACAATCTATACTTTAAGTACACAAATTGCGCTTGAAAAAGGCATTCCGATTATCGTAACTGGACTTTCGCGAGGACAGTTTTTTGAGACGCGCCTGACGGAAGAACTCTTTTGGAACGATGAAGTAGATATTGCTGGTATAGATCAAATCATCCTCAATGCACGCAAGGAATACCACAGAGTAGATGATGCAGTGAAGCGGCTGCTAGATACTTCTGCTTATCAAGACGACCGTGTTTTTGAGCAAGTACAGTACGTTGATTTCTATCGCTATACCGATGTCAGTTTGCAAGAAATGTATGCGTATTTAGATAAGCGACTGCCTTGGGTGCGCCCAACGGATACAGGACGTTCGACGAATTGTTTGATTAATAAACTGGGCATTTTCGTGCATACAAAAGAACAAGGCTACAGCAATTACGCCTTTCCTTACAGTTGGGATGTGAGGATGGGACATAAGCAGCGAGATACGGCAATAGATGAAATTAATGAGCCGATAGACGAGCCAGAAGTGCGGCAAATGATGGAAGAAATTGGTTACGTAGATCAAGGTGTTGGCAGAGCGGGCAAGCAGGAGTTGATCGCGTTTTATGTTGCGCCACAACCGATTGAAGCAAGCAAATTGCGCTTACATTTGGCGAAGCATTTGCCCGAATATATGATTCCAACGCGTTTCCACCGCTTGGATGAATTGCCTTTGACTCAAAACGGAAAAATTGATCGCAAGGCTTTGCCGCAATTTGAAGAGTTGTCCACCATTGAGCGGACTAATGAATACGTAGCACCCGAGACCCAATTGGAAGAAATGTTGGCAGATCTCTGGGCGGAAGTCTTACAAATTGAAAAAGTGGGTGCGACAGATGATTTTCTAGCCCTCGGTGGCAATTCGTTGGAAGCGATTCGTCTTACCGCTAGAATATCAAAGACTTTTGAATTGGAATTGCCACTGAATACGATTTTTGAATATCCAACAATTCGGCAATTGGCAACGAAAATTGAGGGAATTATTGAACAATTATTAGCAGAAATGGAGTAACAAAGCAAAACAATGATCGCAGTTCGACTAAAAGGCGGGATGGGCAACCAACTATTTCAGTATGCTTTTGGCAGACGAATGGCAGCAGTACTGAATACAGAACTTCGATTAGACTTGTCTTCTCTGCTGGATCGTTCTAAAGAAGGTATCGTGTTTCGAGAATTTGACTTGGATATTTTTGAGTTGAAGCCGCGATTTCTGACTTCCCCAAAACTGTTGCGGACGCTTTATAAAAGTAAATCTTCGACTGTGACAAGACAAATGAAAAAACGTGCACTCGCCAATAGAACCTACATTGAAGAAGCGCACTTTCAGGTGATGGAGGACTTGCTTCAAAATCCAATTGATGACGCACTTTACAATGGTTGGTGGCAAAGCGAACGCTACTTTGAAGATATAGCAGAAACGATTAGAGAAGACCTCCAATTTAAGGAGGCGATTCTGCCCATTTCTCAAGAATTGTTTCAGCGAATTCAAGCTACCAATTCCGTTTGCCTCAATGTCCGACGAACCGATTTCCTGACGAATGATACTTTGAATGCGACGAATCTAACTTACTTTCAAAATGCTACCAAGTACATGACCCAAAAGCTAGAAAATCCACATTTCTATGTCTTTTCGGATGACATGAAGTGGTGCGAAGTAAACATCAAAACGGAAGGCTATCCAATCACTTATGTGCAGCACAACATGAAAGGCAAAAAATTTGGAAACTATTTACAATTGATGAAAACTTGCAAGCATTTCATCATCCCCAATAGTTCCTTTGCTTGGTGGGCAACTTGGTTCAATGAAAACCCTAAAAAAATCGTCATTGCTCCAAAAATGTGGTTCACCGATCCCGAATATGATACGACGGATTTAGTGCCGTCTGGATGGATAAGAATGTAACGTATTGTTTATTTGTTTAACTGTTGATTTGCTGATGTGATGCAGATCA
The DNA here is from genome assembly GCA_039176995.1 of Bacteroidota bacterium. GTDB lineage: Bacteria > Bacteroidota > Bacteroidia > Chitinophagales > Saprospiraceae > JAAUTG01. The sequence goes on along the minus strand of JBCDFY010000012.1, from coordinate 25,648 downwards.
ACGCATCAATGAATCAACGTATCAACAACAAGTAATGGCTCACATCGTCTGCATCACTACTGGACTTACTGGTATACTTTATGCTAGTTTGGAATTAGTTAAACGGCTAGAATCCGCAGGTCATCGCGTGACTTATGCTTGTCCAGCAGAAGTGGGAGAGAAGGTTAGAGCCAATGGAGTGACTTATCATCAACTGCCTGCTACAAATTATTTTCCCGAACCAGAACTACCTAATTTTAAAGGAAAAACGAGAAAGTTAAAACGCTGGTGGCACAAATTGATTCACGCCAAACAACGCAAACGAGCAGCAGTAGAGAACTTAGGCATGAAAGCCTTCGAGCAGACTTTGGAGAATTGGTCGCCAGACTTGCTGCTCATTGATGTAGAGTTACATGAACATTTAATGACTGCTACTGCTCGACATTATAAAGTTTTACTATTGAGTCAATGGTTTTTTCTAGGAAAACGACCTAGTCTGCCTCCTTTAGTAAGCGATATTATTCCTCAAAAAGGATTTAATGGAAGTAGTTTAGGCATTGCGTTTGCTTGGAAACGGATTCAGTTCCAACGTTGGTGGATGTTTAACAAAAAACGCATCAGAAGTGTCGGTACTAACCGTCGTACCGTCCTAAAGAAATATGCCAACCAAATCGGCTTTTCACTCAAAAAGGCAAGAGCAAACTACTGGCCTGGACCTTTTACCTATAACGACTTGCCCATTTTGAGTATGACCTTACAAGAAGCAGAGTTCCCATATGCTAAGCCTATTTACATGAACTATGTAGGCGCAATGATACTTGAAAAACGAGCAGATATTGATGTGAGCGAAGAAGTAAATGTAAGATTGGATCGTATCTTTGAGGAAAAAAAGCAGCAGTCTGCATCACTGATTTACTGTTCAGTCAGTACGTTCAAAGCAGGCGATAAATCATTTCTGGTTAAACTCGTACAAGCAATCGCAAACCGTCCTGATTACATACTTATTTTGGGCTTGGGAGGTTTGTTAGAGAGTGATTTTCTTCCATCTTTGCCAACCAACGTCCACGCATTTTCTTGGATTCCTCAATTGAAAGTTCTGAAAGAAGCGGATTGCTCCATTAATCACGGTGGCATTCATACCATCAATGAGTGTATTCACTTCAAAGTCCCGATGTTGGTTTATTCTGGAAAACGATCCGATCAAAATGGTTGTGCAGCTAGAATTGCATATCATGGTTTTGGGATGATGGCAGATAAAGATAAAGACTCATCAGCGCAAATCATTCAAAAGATAGACCGAGTCCTAAAAAACGCTACTTACGAAGAAAAAATGGAGCAGATACATCAAAAATATCAAAAATATAGGGCTAATGCAGTATTGGAACACCATATAGCCAATGCTCTGAAAAAGCCTTAACAATCATTCTTATCAACTTATAAGAGAACTTGCTATCTTGCCCGCTACTGATCTAAGTTCGATGCGACTTATCACTGGCGAAGCCGTAAAAACATTCAACAATTATGATCACCATTCGACTTAAAAATCTGCTCTTTTTTATACTGATAGCACTGCTGCTAAACAGTTGTGTAACTTATGAATCTATCCTCAGCTACGAAAATCCTCCCAATGTTCCAGACTCGCCCCAACCGATAGCCAATTACCAAGCCATCAGAATTCAACCTAACGATGTACTTCACATCAAAATAAATAGCCTAGAACAAGCTGCACAGCCATTTGAGTTGAATAGTGGTGGCAACACAGGCGCAGTAGCAAACAACCCACAAACACTTCTACTAAATGGTTACTTAGTCAATCAAGAAGGATTCATTGACTTTCCTACGCTAGGGAAACTCCAACTGGGCGGTCTAACAATGGAAGAAGCTAAAACGGTGCTGCTTGAAAAACTAGATCGCTATTTTGAAACACCGCCCATTGTGAATATTCGCCTGCTTAACTTCAATGTGAATGTAAATGGAGAAGTAGGTGCGCCAGGCGTGATCAGTGTGCAAACAGAACGCCTCACTATTGTGGAAGCCATCACGATGGCAGGTGATTTTACCGATCATTCTCAGCGTGATAGCATTATGATCGTCCGAGAGGCAGATGGAGAACGCAGCTTTGGATACTTAGATTTTAACTCTCCCACCATCTTTGAATCGCCTTACTTTTATTTGCAGCAAAATGACGTAATTTATGTACGACCACTTTCCCGAAAGGTCGTTACACTAAGAGATCCAATCACTAGAGTTTTGACTTATGTAAGTGCGGGCACAGGATTGGCAGCTTTGGTTTTTACTATCATTAATCGCCGATAGGTGTATTAGACTGAATTCAATGGTGATTAGTCACAAAAAAATCGTTTCTCCTCCAAACTTCCCTTGCGAACCGCCTTTGGCGGTGAGCATACACCCATTTAAAAAAAGTAGGGTAGAGTGAAATCGATCAATTAAATATTATTCGTAAATAAGGTCTAACTAAAGCCCCTAAAACACTAGCAACAATCAACGCATGAGCGAAAATAAACAACAAGACTTTATACAAATCAACTTCCAGCGATGGTTGTCCAAGCTGCTATCGTGGTGGTGGCTGTTTTTAATTTTTCCAGCCATTGCGCTGGTCGGTGGTCATTTGTATTTGAGATATACTACTTATGAATACGCAACAAAAGCTACCGTTCTGTTCAAAGATGCGGGAAGAAGTGGTGTGCTATCGGAAGAGGGAATTCTACTTGGACAAGGATTGACTGGTGGTAGAAAAGCGATGGATAACGAAATGCAAATTCTTCGATCTTTGCCTATAATGGAGCAAGTGGTTGAGAAGTTGAATCTTAACGTTTCTTACCATCGTCAAGGAAAATTCAAAGAAGAGGAATACTATAAAAATGCTCCCATTAAAGTAGATACTTTTGCCCTCGTTAATGGAGGTAATTATGGCGTATCCTTTTTTGTACAAACCCTAGATAAAAATCGCTTCATTTTAAAGATGAACGAAGAAGAAGAAGGAGAGATTCATTATTACAATATTGGTTTCAATAATGAGTATGGTTATTTGAAGTTGAGTGCTAATGACGGTGATTTTTTTATTCCAGGTACTTATCGAGTCAGCATTGCACCTACCGATAATGTTGCACAGCGATACGTATCTAAACTACGTATTGAAAAAACGGGTGACGTGCAAGCATCCAGTATTTTGGATCTGAAAATGCAGAGTCCTACTCCTCACAAAGCGGAGGATATCATCAATACCTTAATCACCCTTTATAACGAAGCAGAAATCAATGACGAAAACACAGTACTCCGCAATACTTTAGATTTTATAGATGGTCGAATCGCAATCCTCTCAAAAGAACTTGACCTTATAGAAAGTGATTTAGAACGTTTTAAAAGTAGGAATACCATTACTGCGGAGAGCGCAGCAGCTAGTCGAGGTTTCGTGATGACCGAGCTTAGAGCAGCACTACAGAGACTTTCAGACTTTGAAGTACAAAAAAACATACTTAGCTCGCTAGAAACGTTTCTTACACAAGAACGAGCCATTTTTGAATTGATTCCGGGGAATCTGACTGCCGAAACACCAGTGTTGAGTACACTTATTGAGCGGCATAACAATATGATTTTGGAGCGCAATCGCTTGATGACTTTTGCGACTGAGGAAAATCCTACGCGTAAGCAATTGGAAAAAGAACTATTGGACAATCGTTCGCTCATTGTAGAAAGCATTCAAAACCTTAGAAAAGATTTAGAGATTCCTATTCGACAATTGGAGCAAGAAGTAAAGGAACTCGAAGGGAGCATGACCAGTGTGCCTTCCATTGAGCGCGACCTCATTGAGCAGACTCGAATGCAAAAAATTAAGGAAAATTTATTTCTATTGCTGCTCCAAAAACGAGAAGAGACCGCACTTTCAGAAGCCGTAGCCGCCGCCAGTACTCGAATTGTGGATTCTGCGCGAAGTACTAGATCACCCGTTTATCCTAAAAAGAAGCTGATTTATATTGCTTCTTTTCTCATTGGCTTATTTGTTCCATTTGCATTCATTAATATCAAAGAACTGCTAAACACTAAAATTGATTCAGAGGATGATATCAAGCTCTTAACTCAAATTCCAATTTATGGGCGAATTGCGCAGAATAAGGGCAAGGAGAGAATTGTGGTGAAAGCGGGAAGACGCTCTGCGGTGAATGAAATGTTTCGAGAGCTGCGTACCAATTTGAACTATTTGAACAATGATGCCGGTAGCGATAAAAAAATCTTTGCGGTCACTTCTTCCGTGCCTGGTGAAGGTAAAACTTTCGTAGCCATCAATCTTGCGATCACTTTAGCCTTGTCTGGCAAAAAAGTAGCCATAGTAGAATTAGACTTGAGAAAACCTCGATTCCAAAGCTATATCGGCTTGGAAGATAACAACGTTGGGGCAACAAACTACCTGATTGGTGACAAGCGTTTGGAGGAGATAAAGCGTACGTTTGCTGAAAACGAAAACCTGACTATCATCACGAGTGGTCCGATTCCTCCCAATCCATCTGAATTGATTCTTTCGGAACGCATGAACGCTTTGGTTGAAGAGCTAAAAAATGAATATGATTACGTTATTTTCGATAATCCACCGATTGGATTAGTTTCGGATGCTTTACTGCTTCGCTCTTTCATCGACCAACTGCTCATCATTACGCGCCATCGCTACACCAAGAAGTTTATGGTGAAGAACTTAGAGGAGATGAGGAAAAACAAAGAACTCCCCAAAGCGGGAATCGTTATAAATGGCATTAAGCAACGAGGTAGTTACTATGGGTATGGGAATTATCGTTACGGTGGATACGGTAAGGGATATTATCAATAATTTGGAATGGATGTTAAAGAATAATTAGCACAGGAACGCCTTGAATGTACTATTTACTATCCCAAATCAGGAATAATGAACATTGACTTATCAAAAATACTTCACCGTCTTCTTTGTATTTATGCCTTTCTCATTCCTTTTGAGCACATCTTAAAAAAATGGTTCAGCATAGATACAATTTTAAAGCCTTACCGCTTTCTTGCCATTTTGTCCATTGCAGTTTTTAGTTTTATGATGACTCGAAATAGGAGTCTAAGAATTAGAACCGATTTTCAGCAAGACATCTTTCTATACGCAATGGTCATTTACGGACTGCTGATTTCTCTGTTCTATATGATAACAACACCTTTCTCATTAGGCAGATTTTACAATGAACTTTTTCAACTTGTGCTTTACCTCGGCGTCTTTTTCACTATCAAAAATAGTGATTTTTCAAAGCAACAGCTTTACCAAATACTGTACAGTCTACTGGTTGGTGTTTTTCTGAATTCTATTTATGTGTTCTATAATTTCTATGTGCTCGCGGATTATACCAGACCTAAAGGCTATATGGATAATCCCAATTTCTTAGCACTCAGCGTCGCCGTTACGATCATTGTGTTCGTCAAGAAAATTGATGAAGTGAAAGGAATCGTCAGATGGGGACTACTGTTTGCACTACCTTTTATGCTGTATATCTTTATAATTTCAGGAAGCAGAACTGCCAGTGGTTCCCTACTGGTCGCTGCATTATTATTATTAGTATTTTTGTCCTCTAAGGCTAAAATTTTATTTCTTTTTTCTGTAGTTGCCTTGTCCACCTTTGTCCTCACTACTAGAAAAATTGCAGGTCCAAACGTCTTGCTCGAGCGTATACGAGAACGAGATGCTACCAAAGATCCTAGAATTTATCTGTGGAAAGGAGTTATTGCTGCTTCTGAAAAGACCAACTACGTAGGTCTCGGACTTGGACAATTTGAAGCGCGTTTCCCTTCTTTATATCAAAACGAAAACCACTATCAAATTCGAGAAGCCGTGCAATTTGGATATTACCTTTCTGCGCACAGTGACTATTTCGCTATTTTAATTACCTACGGTATTGTAGGTTTGGTTTCCTTTATCTTGTTCCTGTATACTTCGACTAGAAAAGTAGTATTGGCACTATTATTCTATAAACAAAAAGAGAAGAGAAGTTTCTTCGAGCTGCAATTAATCCTCCTAGCTGCATTAGTAGTTTTTGGGATAGCATCCGAAAACTTAGGGAATGCACTCTACTGGTTATTATTGGCTTTCGCTACCAAATCTATTACCTTCTTAGAATCAAAAACACAAAAATTACAAAATCAACCAACTGCCAACTTGTTGCATGAAGATACTATTGGTTAGCAGAAGCATATTACCTTATGCAGGTGGTTCTAGTGTCATTGTAGAAAATTTGGCAAGCAACTTTGGCAGAGGGGAATTAGTTGTTGTGGGAGGCGTACCTTATTTCCAAAAAAGAGAAAAGCAAAGACCTTCGGATTTTCCTGAATTTATCTATTTACCTATCGAAATTTCTTTTTTTGGCAGGGGCTATCACTATTTCAAATGGACACAAAAATGGCAATTCAAACCACTTATCAAAAAAATTAAAAGCATTGCTCAGGAGCATCAAGTAGATTACATCTTGGGCGTTTTCCCAACCGATTTTTTCTGCCATGCAGCTTGTCGCGCCGCACAAGAACTAAACCTCCCTTTTAGTTCCTATTTTCACAATACTTATATCGAAAATGTCAACATCACTGATCCCAAAGCTCCTGAAATTCAAGCAGAAATTTTCGAGTATTCTGAACACATCTTCGTGATGAGCAAAGGAATGCAGCGTTTCTACGAAGAAAAATATCAATTAGAAAAGTTTGTCCCATTGGTGCATACCTTCAATGAATATCCAAGCAACTATCATTCACCAGATGCGGTTACTCCTCAAAAATCAATCTATCAACTCGTTGCTATCGGCAATTTTAATGAATCTAATCTGGATGCCACACGTCGCCTAATCAACGCTCTAAAGGACCATCCCAAATACGAATTGAGCCTCTACACTCACGTTCCTAAGATCTTATTGCAGCAGCGAGGAATCGACACCTCTGCTATCCACCATTGCGGCTTCGTTCGCCCCGAAGAAGTACATGATATTTTGCAGCAGTACGATATTTGTATTTTGACACATGGTTTCAAAGGCGGCTATGGCGAAGTGGAATATAAAACTATTTTTCCGACCCGAACGCTTCCTTTTCTGCTTTCTGGTAAGCCCATTTTTGCCCATTCCCCTAAAGGTTCTTTTCTCAACGATTTCATAATAGAAAACGAATGTGCAGCTTTGGTAGATGAAGCAAACGAACAAGCGATCATTAAAGGCTTGGATCGCATTACTAATGACTCAATATATCAAAAACAACTCCTCAAAAATGCACAACAAACTGCTAAACAGTTTTATGGCAAAGAAGTAGTGAAGCAACTAAAAAATAGATTGAAACAATGAAATTGGTCTATAAAGGCACGCTCTACAAACTCTTCTCTGTCCTACGTTTCTTTCTCGCAAGACTCTGGTATCCTCGAAGATTTCAATGCAAGCAGCTTTCTATGATTGGGAAACAATGTGGTATTCACATTTTCAAAAATGGAAGTATCAACTGCAAAGGAAGAGTCATTCTCAACGATCAAGTGATGCTTTTTGCGAAAGGGCAGCTTTCCATTGGCAAACGTTTTCGCTGTAATAAATTTAGCAGGCTTGTTGCGCACGAGAAAATAAAGATTGGTGATAATGTAGTCATCGGTCAGATGGTCACCATCGTTGACCACGATCATAAATATATACTCGAAAATGGTGAAATGGACTTCCGAGACTACGAAACTGCGCCTATTAGAATTGGTAATAACGTCTGGATTGCCGATAAATGTACCATTCTTAAAGGCGTCACAATTGGTGATAATGTAGTTGTTGCTGCCAATGCAGTGATTCATAAAGATGTTCCTCCCAATTGTATCGTTGGTGGCGTACCGTTTCGGATACTAAGACAATTAAAATGAATTTAGTAAAACTGCATAGAGTTGGGCACTTCTTTTACCGATATAAAATACCTGTGTTCCCAAAGCTGGTGCGTTATCTCATTTTCTTGATTTATAACTCGGACGTTCCCTCTAAAATCAAAATGGGAAACGGAACACATTTTGCGCACTCTGGTATCGGAGTGGTTATCCATGAACGAGTAGTGATTGGAGATAAAGTAATTATCGCACAGGGAGTGACCATTGGTGGTCGGTCCAAACTGTATGATGTTCCCGTCATAGGTAACAAAGTTTATGTTGGACCAGGTTCAAGAGTTTTAGGTCCCATCAAAATTGGGAACGAAGTCATCATCGCCCCCAATGCAGTGGTGACTAAAGATGTACCAGATAACTGCATAGTTGGAGGTATACCTGCAAAGATTTTGAAGGAAGGCATTGTATACGAAGATTATATATAAACAGCGATCCACTTCCGCTTTTTATTGATCATCCCCAATGAACAAAGCGTTTGCCCAACGCCAGCCCACTTTTTTATGCTTCGAAATATCAGTCAAGCCAAATAATTTATAATTTCTTAGTCGCAAAGTCTTTAGAATTTCATCAAACCAGCTTTGATTTTGATAGAGTTCAACAAAAAGGACTTCGATGAGAATGCCTTTGATGAATTGAGGATGTAGTAATTCTCCTGCACCTTGTAAGATGAAATTCTCGTAACCCTGAGCATCAATTTTTAAGAGGTCAATTTTTTTTATCTTGTTTTCCTTACAAAAGCTGTCTATGCGGCTAACTTGAACTTCACTATCACCAATTGGAGTGCACATTTGAGCTGGAGTATAATCCGTGATTTTGTTAGAAACGGGCAACAAAGAGTTGGTCACATCGGAAGAATTTTCATAGAGCTTTGAAGAGCCGTCGTGTTCGCCGAGAGCGATTGGAAAAAGATAGCAGTTTTGATCTGAAGTTACATTAGCTTGTAGTCTTTCAAAAGCGCTCTTGCTAGGCTCAAAAGCATAAATAAAAGACGAAGGTAGAAGTTTGCGAAAATGTTTAATGGTTTGACCTTCATTTGCTCCTATATCAAAAACAATGTCAATATTATTACTATTCTGAAGCTGTTGTAGCCAAGCAAGGTATATATCATCTACTTCTTTAACCCGCACGAGCCTATATCCTGATTGAGCGATAATTTGGTTTAAAATCCTCTTAGCTTTCTTCATGAACAACAACATTTTTAGATATCTTTAAATAGCTAAGGTTCTTTGACAAATTTTGCTGAATGCATGTTTACCGACCTTCGCAACTTCGCTGCTCGGTCAGGAGGTGGTTTAAAAGGGCAGAAACAAAATTCTGTTTCACAGAACTTTATGTCTGCCCTTTTAAAACCTTTGCCGCGAGCTGCCAAAGACAGCGATGCGGCTTTTACGCCAAATTGCAAAAATTGTCAAAGAACCGTGTACAATGTATAAAGTACGCTGTAAATATATTAAGTCTCTGCTTCAGTTTGTTTGATAAATTACACTTTTAATGGGAAATGAATAGAATGATTAAAGTTAAATTAGCAAGATTAAAGAAAAAATACATTCATAGAGCTTTACAACTATACGATCTAGTTTTAGATACAGATGAATCTATAAAATATAGATACCTTAAAAATGGCTATGATAATCCAAACTACTACTTTTCTAAAGATCAATTAGGCTTCATACATATCCCTAAGACTGGAGGATCTTCCCTGCATAAAATGTTAGAAGAGTACAATAATGTATACTTTGTAAATTTAGAAATCCATAAACCTATTTCCAAGTATTGCAGTCCTTCAGAATATGGATACTTCACCGTACTAAGAAACCCTTTAAATAGAGTGTGGTCTTTTTATCAGATGGTACTGAGAAGTTCGGATGACTACCCTTACAAGAAGTATGCATTGCAAGGCTTAGCTAGATTTTTAGAAAAATGTTGGGCGTCAAGAAATCTGGCCTGTAGGTATATTTCAGGACAGCTCACTGATGAACCATCCGATAAAACCCTTCAGCTAGCCAACGCAAATTTAAAATCTTTCGATACAGTAATACTATTTGAGAATTTTAAAGAAGAATCAACTGCGTTTTTAAAAAGGTTCGATGTCACATTTGAAGAATTGGCACATGAAAGAAAGAGCAATTATAGAAAACCTGAAATATCAGAACTGAAATTGATTGAAAAATACAACGAATTTGATGTCAAACTCTATGATTATTGGTTAGAAGAAAGAAAGAAAATTCGGAACTAAGTCAAATAAGACTGATTACACTGTACTAAATAATACTTAATTTTTATTTCGCTCTGCAGAGTTTTTCGGAGAAAAAAGCACGTAAAGTCAACAGAGAACGCGGAGTTTTGAAGATTCAAAGGAAGTTTGAGGGAGGAAAACATGAAAAATCTGAAATTTTTCGTGTTTCCGCCCTTAAAAATCCCTCAAACAGAAAGGTTTTCTCACCAGAAAAAAACTTTCTACGAATCTTAGAAACGAAATCTATATCTAAATGCCAATCTTATTTTTTGAGTGTCGCTAACCAAAATAAAACATGATGAAATTTCACTATCTGCTATTGAACGTAGTCCCATTCTTGCTCCTGAGCTTCTCTTCCATCGCCCAAAAGGAAACGCCTGCATTTTTGCCTGGTGATGCTTTACCCGACGCACCAGAACTAGCTGCAAGAGGCGACTACAAAGTAGGTGTACGCACGCTTAAATTTGTAAACAAAGATCAAATAGATATTCTAAATTCAAAAGATGGTAGCGATCCACTTTATGATCGTCCGCTGACCGTAGAGGTTTGGTATCCAGCGCAACTTTCGGAAGGAGAAGAAGAATTAGTGACCTACGAAGAAGTCATGGGAACTGCCAACAATCCTATGCGACCTGTCCTTCCATTTACGTTTCAAGGAAGAGCGGCACGAGAGGCGAAACCACTGGTGAATGACACCCCATATCCTTTTGTTATCGTTTCACACGGCTACGTTGGCTCTCGCTTTTTGATGACTTATCTCACAGAAAATTTGGCTTCCAAAGGCTATATCGTTGTTGCCATAGATCACACAGAATCCACTTTTCGAGATGCTGCGCCTTTTCCAAGCACGCTACTGAATCGCTCAAAAGATGTACTCTTTATTTTAGATCAAATGGCGAGTAGCAAGCATTTTTTGTCTAGCATGATTGATGTCAATAATACTGCAATCATCGGTTATTCGATGGGTGGTTACGGAGTATTGAATGTGGCAGGTGCAGGTTATAGCGACAAGGCAGTTCAACTGTTTGGAGGAATGACTCAAGGCAGCAGTGCCTTAGCAGTGAGAGGCATTAGTAATGAAAACTATCGCTCTGGCATAGATTCAAGAATTAAAGCAGTAGTTGCCTTTGCACCTTGGGGTATGAAGCACAATGTTTGGGATGCAGAAAGTTTAAAAAGTTTGAAAATTCCTACCTTTTTTGTGGCAGGAAGCGAAGATGATGTTTCGGGTTACGAAGATGGCATCAAAGCCATTTATGAAGGCAGCGTAAATGTCGATCGCTATTTATTGACCTACAAAAATGCGCGTCACAATGTTGCGCCCAATCCTCCACCAGCAGCTACTTTGAAACCTGGTTTGCATTTTGATGAATACTATCGTTATGCCGAACCTTCTTGGAACGAAAAACGCATTAATAACATTAATCAGCACTTCGTAACGGCGTTTTTAGGTATTCATTTAAAGCAAATGGACTACAGCAAATATTTAGACGTACAAGCCGATTCTAATGAAAAAAACTGGACCGGATTCAAGCCACGAAGCTCTACGGGTTTGGAATTGTTGCACAGCAAAAAAGCAGCAGAGTAATGTGCGGTATTTGCGGCATAATTGATTTTAAAAGCAAGACATCTAGCAAGCAGCGACAGCAGTCTGTCCAAGCCATGAACCACGCTATTTTTCACCGTGGTCCAGATGAGGAGGGCGAGTATTATGATAGAATTGCGAGTTTGGCAATGCGGCGTTTGTCCATCATTGACTTGGCAGGTGGACAGCAGCCGATTTTCAATGAAAGCAAAGATATTTGCATCTTTTTCAATGGCGAAATCTATAATTTTCAGGAACTTAGAGATGAATTACTTGCTAAAGGACACCAGTTCAAAACCAATTCGGATACAGAGACTATCGTCCATCTCTACGAAGAAATTGGAACGGATCTATTTGCTCGCTTGAAAGGAATGTTCGCGCTTTGTTTGTATGATCTAAGGCAGCAAAAATTTATTTTAGGTAGAGATCGTTTTGGCGAAAAGCCGCTCTTCTATCATTGGAACGGAACAACTTTTTCTTTCTCTAGCGAAATTCAATCTTTGCTCTGCCATAAAGCCATTCCAAGAAGGCTCAATCACGAAGCATTGCCTTACTATTTCAGGACCTCTTTAGTCCCAGAACCGCTGACGCTTTTTCAAGATATTCACAGTTTGCCTCCTGCACATTTTGTAGAAATCACAGAAGATAATATCAGTATAAACAACTATTTTTCAATTGATTATAAGATAAATAATGATCTCAAAACTGAAGAAGATGCGATTGCTTTTATTCAACCTAAACTAGAGCAAGCCGTCGCTAGGCAAACCATTAGTGATGTACCAATCGGTGCGTTTCTTTCGGGTGGAATAGATTCGAGTACGGTAGTCGCGCTCTTGCAAAAAAATAGCTCTAAAAAGATCAGTACGTTCAATGTGCGCTTTGAAGATGAAGTATTTGACGAAAGTTCAATTGCGAGAAAAGTAGCCGAATTTTGGGATACCGATCATCACGAAATCACCATTCCCAATTATGACTTCACGGAAGACGTTTTTTGGACGATTATTTGCCACATTGGTGTGCCGTTTCGAGACAGTTCTGCCATTCCTACTTACTTTGTTTCCAAAGCGATTGGTCAACACGTCAAAGTCGCGCTTTCAGGAGACGGCGGCGATGAGCTATTTGCAGGTTACAGTCTATTTCAATGGCACGAAAAGATTCTAACGCTCCAAAAAATCCCTAAATTTATCAGGCAGAGTAGTCAATTCAGCTTGCAACTTGCTCAACATTTTCCCGTCTTAAAGAACACTTCTAAAATTCGCCAACTACAACGCGTTTTGAACACTTCTTTTGAGGAAAAACAAGACATTCCAATTGCCCTAAACGAATTTTTCAAAGCTGCAGAAATAGAGGGACTCCTAGGTATAAAAGAAACCTACCAAAGGCTAAAGAACTATCCAGCAACTGCCCAAAATTGGTCGAACCTGCGAAAAGTAATGTACTATCGCACTGTTCACACTTTACCTTCCAATATGCTAATTAAAGTAGATCGGATGAGCATGGCAAATTCTCTAGAAGTACGCGCGCCTTTCCTCGATCCAGATCTCTTCGATGCCGCTGCTCAATTACCTGATCCATTTCTCATCAAAAATGGAAAGGGAAAGCATTTGATCCGAAAAATCATGGAAAAAGACTTGCCATCCGAAGTCTTCAATCATCCAAAAAAAGGTTTTAGTATTCCTCTTTATAAATACCAAAATGAAGCCTTTAAAAAATTGGCTCAACGACTCTTATTTGAAGAAAATCCACTTCCCAATTTATTTGAACGAACCTTCCTAGAGCGAATTTATCATCAAGGCTTGACTCAAAAGAAAAACACCGCACAACAGAGCGTTTTTCAGGCTTCGCATCGGTTGTGGATGGTGATGCAATTGTTGGGGTGGGCAGAGGTATTTGGAGTGGGGGAGTAAGAGTGTTTGGCTCGTTAGGAAACGAGCGGATAGGCGTGTTAAGTTAGGAAACTTAACACATCGGGAGTTTGTTATAAATAGTAAAAAAACTTTAGCTTATGATGCAAGAAGCAATACAATTAATCAGCCAACTTACTTCTGCGGAAAAAGCACAGCTCTTACAATGGGTAGTAAAAGACATAGGAAATGCATTCCCTGGTATTGAAAAGCATCCAAACATAATGGGTGGCAGTGCTTGCATTGTACGCACGCGCATTCCTGTTTGGTTATTAGTAGAAGCTAGAAATGAAAATCAGACAGATGCAGAAATTTTACGAGCCTATCCGCAGTTAAGGGCAGAAGACCTTGCCAATGCTTGGGCTTATTATCATTCTCATCGCTCTGAAATTGAATCAGAGATTACAGAAAATGCAGGAGCATGAGGTTAATTTTAGCAGACGAAAATTTTCCCGAACCTAGCGTTGAAGCACTTAGAGAATATGGGTGGGATGTTCTAACCTTGTTAGAAGCAGAATTATCAGATAGAGCAGTGCCTGATGATGAAGTACTAAAATTTGCGATAAAAGCAAAAAGAGCAGTCTTGACTTTCAATCGAAAGGATTTTATCAAGTTGTATAGAAGTGTGAAAAAACATTACGGTATCATCATCTGCACTTTTGACTTTGATTTTCCACGTTTAACAACCAATGTGATAGATGCTGTTGAGCATGAGGATGATTTAAACAATAAGTTGATTCGGGTTAATAGAGGCAACAAATGAATATCAAATATCACGATACGTGAAGTTTACTAACTTCACGCAATTATTGGATCGTTTCCCAACGAGCCAAACACAACACCAATCAAAAAATACACTAATAATCAATAATGAACGATAATCAAACCAAAATTCTAACTACACTAGCATTTTGCATACTAAGTCTTGCCATTTCGGCACAAGAATCTGTCAAGGTTAAATTAGATGACCATGAGACAAGGTGGAGGGAGCAAATTGAAGTGGACATAAGTGTTTTTGACTTCAAAAAAATTACCAGCTTCCAGTTTGCTTTGAATTGGAACCCTAGTTTACTTTCCTTTAAAGGGGTCAGGAACGTCAATGAGCAGCTAACTTCTTATGACTTAGAATCCAGCTTTAATACTTCTCCTCAATTTACAGAAGAAGGTCGACTAGTAACGGTATGGGCAGACCTCATCAATTTTCAGGCACTCACTTTACCAGATAGCAGCGTGCTATTCAGTGTAGTTTTTGAGGTAATTACGAGAGTGGATAGAACAACCACTGTCGAGCTTTGCACAGATTGCGGTTTAGCCGTAGAATTTACAACTGAACAAGGACGGCTTGTTCCTTACGAAACTTCGGGAGGAAATATCAAAATACAAAATACTATAGGCTCGAATCTGCTCTTCCAAATGGATGATCTCTGCGCTCGCGAAGGAGAAAGAATCGAAGTGGATGTGAATACTCGCAATTTTAGAAATATGCTAGGTGTCCAATTTGAATTCCAATGGGATTCGCTAAGCTTGAAGTACGTGGAAGTTAAGAACTTGAATCCTGATCTTGTAGGCCTAGAGCCTCGTAGTTTTTTTGCTAGTCCTGATGGTTATGCCAAAGGATACCTGAGATTTTCGTGGTTCTCCATAATGACAAGTTCTATTTCAATTGATGATGGTAGATTATTTACGGTAGCTTTTGATGTAATCAGTGCCAAAGATACGCTTACTGATGTGGGGATTTGCGAGACGAATTGTTCATTGCAAATGGAATTCATTAATAATAATAACATTAATCAAAACTTCGTTATTCAAAATGCTCAAGTAGCTACGAATAAACCAACGGTTAAACTCCATCAATTCGTAGGTATTCCTTATCGCAATCGGACTTATTTGCGGTGGCAAACAACGTATGAACCGAATGACTTAGGCTTTCATGTTGAAAGAAGCATAGATCAATCGACTTGGGAAGAGATAGGATTTGTTAGAAGTAAGGGCATTTCAACGGAGCGTCAGCGATACCTTTTCATAGATAGAATGCCTGTTGACACGAGTGTTCATTACAGATTGAAGCAAATGGAATTTTGTAATACCACAGATTATTTTTTAGATACGCTCACAATTTCCCAGAGTCCAGATGTTTTTACTATGGATACCCTCATTGTTTCTGATACTTTAGAGATAAATGAAACTTTTAGCCTCTATCCGAATCCAAGTAGCGACTTTGTTCATATTGAGATAGGTGAAGAAGCGGTAAAGTCGATTATTTTGCTTGATCTATATGGAAATACGATCAAAAGTATCAAGGAAAACATCAGAACTGTTCCCATACAAGATCTTCCTGTTGGAACTTATCACTGCATTGTTGAGACAGAAAAAGGCATCCGCAGAAAAGTATTTGTGAAACTGTTGAGTGACTAGCTTGCAATTGACAACGTGAAGTTTCCTAGCTTCACGCAATTATTCGCTCGTTTCCTAACGAGCCAAACGCACCACCAATCAAAAAAACACTCCTAATCGGTCCACTTCCCAACCTTCGCGCCAACAAAGTCGGAGGCGCGCGCATTTCCTTTAGCTATTTGTTGGATTATTATAAACGAAACAATCTACCACACCAAGTCATCAACACCAAAATCTACGAAGGGAGCAGCAAGCGATTGCTGAATCCAATACTCCTGTTAGGTATATTCTTTGGGAACATCAATAGAGCAGAAGTTGTCTTCTTAAATGTGAGTCAAGGTGGAACGAAATGGTTAGCACCGCTTTTGTTCGTATTGACGAAGTGTTTTGGGAAGCAATTCATTTTTCGTCCATTTGGAAGTTGGATGCAGGAGCAATATGAGTCTTACAATCGTTTTCAGAAATGGCTGTTTCAGAAAACCATACTCCGCGCAGATATTTTTTATTTGCAAACGAAGGCGTTGATGCACTATTTTTGTCAATCCCAAGCCAATATTCAGCAATTGCCAACCTCCAGGGGTTTACCCGAAATTCAAGCTAAAAAAGATTTCAAAAAGCGATTTATTTACCTTGGACACATCAAAGAGTCGAAAGGAGTAAACTTATTAGAACAAGCTGCAACACAGTTAGACGACTCCTACACGATTCATACCTATGGTCCAATTTATGAAGAAAAATATCGAACGCAACTATCTACCTATCAAGGACTTTTAGGTAAAGAAGAAGTATATCAAACATTAAGTCAGTACGATGTTTTAGTGTTGCCGACTTGGTTTTCGGGAGAGGGCTATCCAGGTGCGATCATTGAAGCCTACTCTTTGGGGATGCCCGTGATTGCGACCCATTGGAAATCCATTCCAGAAATAGTAGAAAACCAAAAAACGGGGCTTTTGATTGAACCAAAGTCTATAGAAGAATTGCTCAAGGCGATTCAGTTTTTTGATCAGAAGAATTACAGACAATTCTCCCAAGCAGCAAAGGACTATTTCTTAGCAAATTTTGAAGCTGGGAGAGTACTTGGCACAGTCGTCCATCAGATTCAGCAGATTTAATCTTACTTTTCTTACTACCTTGGTGGTTCATAAACTTATCTGACTTGTCCAATACTTTCTTCATTACAGGCGTCCAACGCTCTGGCACCACTTTACTATCTTTCATTTTGGGCAATCATCCCGAAGTGCATTTAGATAATTATTCGATTGCGTTTCGTCTGATTACCTGCTTCAAGAACTACGAGAAAGTGCTGCCTTACAATTTACAGCATGATAAGAAGGAAGTACTAAAATGGTTGATTAAGAAAGATTATAAAGGGCGATTGGCAGAATTATTAGATGTGAATTTATTATCGCAAACGACTGATATTAAGCAACTTGTTGAAAAATCTATCGAGCAAAAATTACAACAAAACAAAAAGACTGCTTGGGGCGATAAATCTCCCAATTTGCAATATTATATTCCTGATTTGTTACAACTACTACCAAATGCTAAAATCATTCACATCGTTCGCGATGGTCGTGCCACGGCGAACAGTATGTCGAAGCGCAGTAAGAAAAATTTGCGGTTGAGTGCACAAGCATGGGTGGATGGAAATATCGTTGCCTTGGTCAATCAAGATATTTTGGGAGCATCACAATTTAAAATAATTCGCTACGAAGATTTAATTGAAAAATCTGAGGAAACGATCAAAAGCGTATGTGATTTTATTGGAATATCTTTTCAAGCAGAAATGCTTGATTTATCAGAATCTACCTTAACGACGAACAGTAATTCCTATGTGAAAGGAAAATTGGATGCTTCTAAATTGTATGCTTATCAAGAGCAACTTTCGCCTAAACAACTCCAAAGGATAGAAAATATCCAAGCTGACTTGTTAGAAAAATTAGACTATCTTTTATTGTCAAAAGAAAGGTTAGAAACTCATCAACTATCTGTTTATCAAAAAATTAGATTGAATCAAGCAGATAATCTAAAACAGCTTTTCCGCACGCGTCAAGAACGCATGGACAACTGGCAGACCCAAAAAGTACGGATTCCATTAAGCAAGCGATTGTATGGCTTTTTAAGAATTTGGAGTAGTGATTTTCTTTCTAAATCCTTGCTAGATCAACTCTTCAAAACCAAGGAATTGAGAGATAAAAAAATGAAATAATTGAATCAACAACCCATCTACATCATCGGCGTCGGTCGTTCGGGTACTAGCCTTTTGATGACGCTGCTCAACGGACACTCTCAGATTACTTTCATGCCCGAAACACACTTTCTGCGCTTCTATTTGGGAACTCCAAAATTACGGCAACTGATAGAAAAAAAAGGAGTAGTTGCTTTCCAAAAAACACTGGAGCAGGACGACTATTTCCAACGTTTGAATCTTGCTGCCCAAAATTTACTTCAGCCTTATTCAAAAAAAGAAAAAGCCTTCGATTTAAGAGAAGTATACCGTGATTTATTGAGTACTTACCAGAGCCGAAAAGCTAAACAACATATTGGCGATAAAGATCCAAGATACATTGACTATCAAGAAGTTATTAAAGAAATTTATCCTAGTGCAAAAGTTATTCATATCTATCGTGACCCACGCGATGTGATGCTATCCAAGAGCAAAGCAGACTGGTCAGCACACCGTCCAATTTGGATGAATGCGATCATCAGCGAAATGCAAATTGAGCAGGGAAGGAAGAAGGCAAAACAACTTTTTGGTGAAAATTTGCACGAGCTTTCCTACGAGTCGCTTATCACGCAGCCACAGGAGACGCTCACTGATCTACTGACGTTCTTAGGTTTAGATTTTGAAGAAAAAATGCTCAATCTTCAGCAATCCGCTACTGAATTAGTGGATGAAAAAGAAATGCAATGGAAAGACAATACTTTTAAACCACTACAAGGCGGAAATACCCAAAAATGGAAAAAGCAGCTTTCCTCAACTCAAGTTAAAACCATCGAAATCATCTGCAAAGAATGGTTCAAGGAGTTGAATTATGAATACTCTACGTCAAAAGTTGGCTTTTTCAAGACCACTTTGTTGAAAATGGTCTTTAGTTTCCAATCTTTGCAGCGTTGGTTTTACAATCGTAAGTTACAATCACAACTCAAGGCAGTCGAAGAAGAATTACTCAAAAAATGAACGCACAAACCATAAAATACGCCTGGCAAGCAGCCAAAGATCACGGCATGGCTTGGACAATTCGGCGTGTGCTCTACGAAGCACAGTTGCGAACAGGACAACACAAACGAATTTTACCTAAACGCAATTGGAACGCAAATGAATTGCAAGATTGGTTGAGAGAAGAAATTGCTTCGGAAAATATCCTTGAAACCTGGCGTGCTTCTAATCCGAAGTTTTTTTTCTCCAATCAACAACAAGTAGAAATCGCAACGGCGATCCAAAAAATCAATCCTGATGGAGTAGGGGAGTTGTTAAAAACAGACATTCACCACCTACGCTATTTCTCCAAACTTCACTATCAGGTTTCCTATCCTGATATTTGGTTCACCAATCCATTTTTACAAGCCAAAGTGGAGTGCAAGCGCGATTTGCACTGGTCAGACTATCCAATGTATTCCACTGATTATGAGGACTTAAAATTCATTTGGGAAGCGGGGCGATTTGCGATTGTTTATGATTTGGCGAGAGCATATTTTTTGAGCAAAGACGAAAAATATGCGGCTCAATATTGGGAATTGATTGAGTCTTGGATTGATCATAATCCACCCAATACTGGACCGCATTGGAAATGTGGGCAAGAAACATCGCTTCGTTTAATGGCTTGGTATTTTGGCTTATTTGCCTTCTTGGATTCGCCCGAAACGACTCCTAAACGCTTTGAAAAATTCCTAGGAGCAGTTGCCGTGCAAGTCTATAGAGTGAGTAAAGACTATCGCTATTCCTACATTCAGCAAAGCAATCATGCAGTGAGTGAAGGCTTAGGGTTGTACGTCACGGGGGTACTTTTTCCACAGTTGAAAGATGCAGAAGCCTGGCGAAAAATGGGCAAATCTATACTAGAAGACCGCGCCCTGTTTCTCTTCCGTCCCGATGGCACTTATTTCCAAAAATCACATAATTATCTGCGCTTCATCGTACATGCCTACCTTTATATTTTATGTTTTGC
The DNA here is from genome assembly GCA_039176995.1 of Bacteroidota bacterium. Taxonomy (GTDB): domain Bacteria; phylum Bacteroidota; class Bacteroidia; order Chitinophagales; family Saprospiraceae; genus JAAUTG01. Next base: position 5,481 of record JBCDFY010000012.1, on the reverse strand, counting down.
GAAGGCAAATGACGAGCAATTTTCGCAACAACTGCACGATCGAATGCGCGCTGCTTTGGATTATTTAAAAGCGGTTCTGGATGAAAAAAGTGGCAAAGTCCCCAACTTTGGTAGTAACGATGGCGCATTGATTTTACCGATCAATTCTTGTGATTTTACGGATTATCGCCCAACCATTGCTGCTTTACATTACTATTTCTACCAAGAACGATACTTTGATAATGGAAATTGGAATGAGGATTTGATATGGTTGTTTGGAAATCAGTCAGTTGCACAAAATCAGACAAGAAAAACGCCCATTTCTTCACACAGATTCGATCATAGTGGTATTTTTACACTACGGAGTGAAGATTCGTGGTGTTTTGTTCATGCCGAATCCATCAAAGATCGTCCTGCTCATGCAGATGCGTTACATATGGATTTTTGGTGGCGAGGAATAAATATCTGCGGTGACGCTGGTACTTATCTTTACTACGGTCACTACCCTTGGTTAGACGCATTCAAACATACGCATTTCCATAATACTATTACGATCGACGAAAAAGATCAAATGGAGCGAATGCACCGCTTCACTTGGGGCTATTGGCATGATTGTCAGCTAAATAGCTATGCTTCTGAAGAAACGGTGAAACATTTTGAGGTAGAGCATTACGGCTATCATCGTCTGAAAGATGCAGTCACTCATCGCCGCACCATTTTATGCACAAATCAAGATCATTGGCTTGTGATTGATGATGTTTTGGGGCAAGAAGAACACGAAGTTGCCTTGCATTGGTTATTAGCGAATTTCCCCATGGAGAAAGATCAAAATGAACTGCTTATGATGACTTCAGAAGGTGAACTACGCATTGGTATTTATGGAGATGCAGCGAGTTTTGAGTTAATAGAAGAAAAAGATAAATATAAAATAGGAGCTTGGAAATCAGAGTATTATGGATATAAAGAATCGTGCATTGATTTGGTGGTTTCTCAGAAAAAAAAGCTACCTATGCGTTTAATTTCTTGCTTCGGAGCGACTGGCTGGTCACTGACACACGATGCTGAAATAAAGAGAATTTGTCTACAAAATGACCACTTTGAACTAGAATTAGAGCTGGGGAAAATAGGAGAAAAAGACATTATAAGATCACATAGATATAAAGATGCGAATTAGTATTTTTGGTTTGGGCTACGTTGGAAGCGTTTCGGCAGTGGGGTTAGCGGAGTTGGGACATGAAGTGATTGGCGTTGATATTGTTAGCGAAAAAGTAAAAGATTTACAGCAAGGAAAAGCGCCACTCAAAGAACCTCAATTAGACGAGTTGCTCATCAAAAATCTCGAGACTGGACGCCTAGTATTTTCTACTAACGCGCAAGATGCTATTCAACAATCTGACTGCGCCCTTATCACCGTCGGAACTCCAAGTGATGCTGATGGCAATATCAATCTGGACATGGTGGAGCGTTGCATCGAAAATATTGCGCAGGAACTCAATCAAAGTTCTAAAGAAGAATTTTTGATTGTTATTCGCAGCACTATTCCTCCCGAAACAACTGCTCGAATGCAAAACCTGCTTCAATCCGTACTCACCCGTAAATGTAATGTTATATTCTCCATGAACCCTGAATTTACGAGGGAAGGTGCAGCAGTACATGACTTCTTCCAACCAGCCATCATTGTTTTTGGAATTGATAACGAAGCTGCTAAAGCTCAAATCAATCGAATTTACGAAGGAATAGACGCACCAACGATTTGGGTAAGTACCAAAACTGCAGAACTAGTCAAATACACCAACAATGCTTTCCATGCGCTAAAAGTCGCCTTTGCTAATGAAATTGGGAGGTTAGCAACCGCATATAGAATTGATGGGCAAGCGGTTATGGAGATTCTTTGTGCAGATAAAAAGTTGAATATTTCTTCTAAATATATGAAGCCAGGCTTTGCTTTTGGAGGTTCTTGCCTCCCCAAAGATTTGCGTGGAATTAATAGTATCGCCACTAAAGCAGCCATAGTAACGCCGCTGTTGCGATCCATTGCAGCCAGTAATGATCAGCATATTGAGTACTTCGTAAGCGATCTAGTAAAGCGAAAATTGGAAAAAGTAGGCATTTTAGGAATGACTTTTAAAACCAAAACGGATGATTTGCGAGAGAGTCCTAGCTTACGACTTATCCAGCAATTACTGGCGCAAAAAGTGAACATCAAAATGATTGATGCTAACCTTACGCCCAAGTATTTGATGGGACGCAATAAGCAATATATTGATAAATTGCTTCCAAACTGGCAAGCCTATTTCACCGATGATCCAAAAACGATTTTTGATTTTTCCGAGACCATTGTAGTCGCAACAAACGAAAAAATTCACGAGCACTGGATAGAACTACATAGCAACAATAATCACAAGATAATCAAGCTATATAATCTAAACATGGACTAATGCTCGTACAACTGACATCCACTGATTTACAAATAATTACAAAGTGCTTACTCGAATGAAAATACTAATTGTCTCTCCACGGTTTCCCTACAAACATGGAAAAGCGGACAGCATGACCGTTTTTCATCTAATTGACTTTCTTACCAAGCGTGGTCACAAAGTTTTATTAGCAACTTTCAATAATCAAGAAGACTTTCCTGAATCAGAGAGAGCTTACATTAGGAAGATTTGCGAAGCGGTTGAGGTGGTCAACTTAGTTAAGTGGAAAAAGGGTGTGCGAATGGGAATTAATATTTTCAGTCAGCAACCCTTTCAAGTAGCTTATTACAAAAAGCAGGAAATGGCAGATAATATAGCCCAGCTTATCGAAGAGCACCAACCAGATTTACTTTATGCGCACCTAATCAGAACCGCCGAATACCTGAGAAATTATCAAAGCATACCTAAGATCCTAGCGATGCAAATTGCACAAACGCTTAATTATCAAAGACTTATAAAGTATGAAGCGAATTTTGTGCGCAAACTGTTTTATACTAGAGAATATCAAAGAGTCGTCAAATACGAACCCCAAATCGTTCGTCCTTTCGAGCGCATTCTTATGATTTCCCCACATGACAAAAAAGCCATTAGCCCAAATCATATTGACCATAAAGTCTTCTACAATCCACACGGTGTGGATGTTGATTACTACGCAGAAGACCTAAAATTACAAAGAGATCCGAATACCATTATAATGAATGGCGACTTTGGAGTACCGACCAATATTGATGGAGCTTTGCATTTTTATAAAGATATTTTCCCGAAGATAAAAACAGCCATTCCAACTGCCAAACTGTGGTTAGTTGGTCGCAATCCACATCTATCTATTGAGAAATTAGCACAAGATGAATCCGTAATTGTGACGGGTCGAGTTCCTGATATTCGCCCTTACTTGCAACGTGCTGCGGTAGGAATTGCGCCCATGCGAGTGGCGGCGGGTTTGCAAAATAAGATATTAGTTAGCTTAGCTTCTAGCTTACCATTAGTTTCCACACAAATAGCAAACGAAGGCATCGGCGCACCCAATGGGGAAGTACTGCTGACTGCTAAAAACGACAGCATTTTTGCGGATAAAGTGGTTCAGTTGCTGCGTGATAGTAGCCTACGCCGTCGAATTGGCAACAATGCACTTACTTTCATGCAAGAGCGATGGACATGGGAATTCCACTTTGAAAAATTGGAAAACATGATGTTTGAATTGCTTGAAAATCAAGACCAAAGCGTCAAAAATTATTATCCCTTTTCGCAGTCGATCGAATGGGAGAATGTTTGAATGGGAGAATGTTTGAATGGGAGAATGTTTGATTGAGAGAATGTTTGAATCTTCGATACGCTATATATTCCTCTCAGCACATTCAAACACTCAAACGGGCAAAGCCCCTCGAACAATCAAACAAGGCAAAGCCGCTCGAACACTCGAACGGCGAAGCCCTCAAACATTATCCTAATCAAAAATGTAGTGCTGTTTTAAACGTTGAAGAGTTCTCCTTTTTGACTGCTCCAAAAAATCGTCAAGGGCTGATAAATCGGGAAGCAGATTTTCTTGAATCATCAAGCGATAACCCTTTAGAGAAATCCACAAATCCTCATCATCCGTGAGCACGCCTAGCAAAAGATTAAGATGTTTAGGTGTTCCATCCAACAGATACAGGTAAATCGCATCCATCAAATTAGCCTGAGTACGACCGACAACAGAAGGTGACAAGCCAAAACTTTTGAACAAGAGTTTTAAGGCTTTGCTTTGAAACAATCGGTGCGAAACGGCTACATCCGATGGATGAATAATCACGGAATCCTCTCCACCGTTTTCATCGGTTAGAGAAGTGTCTTTACTGTTAGAAGAGTTCGATAAAACGTTCATCTGTCCTGTTTGTATTGTTAAAAGTGAAACTTGCAAGCGTTCTATACAACATTTGCAAGCGGAATAACCAGACCGAGCCTCCGTTGAGCAGCATCGCTAAGCAAAGGGATTATCCTAACATCGCTGTCATCAGAGGGAGACTCGCTTCTGTGGGATATGGCTACTCCTTCATAAGGTCTTCTATTTTCTTTTTTTCTCTCTTCAAAATACTACTGATGGTATTGATCTTCATCCCCAACAACTCACTGATTTCCCGATGCTTATACCCATTTTGGCGCAAGTGCATAATCTCTCGATGCAGCTCATTCTTCTGCGCTTCGTGATAAGCATTCAGCGTATCCGCCACTTGCAACTGATTGATAATTTCTAGCCCACCTTCAAAACTTTCTTCCGACATTTCTTTGAAGCCATCTCGAAAATCCATTCTGCCCCTATTGCCTCGAATCACTTGGAAATACAAGTTGCGAATCATCACCCGAAAATAGCTCACCTTCCGCTTTTCGTATCCCGCTCGCACCGTTTCAAAACTTTCATAGATGCGAATGTAAAAATCAGACATCAAGTCCTGTTCCGAGAAAAAGTTAGATTTCAAATTCGACAAAAGTCCCTTTGCGTAAGCCTTCAAAATCTTATCATATTTGCTAAGTACATACAATACAAATTGATGTGGATTTGAGCCTAAATATCCGTGAGGTTCGTCTAGTCGTTTCATAATGTATGAAATTTTATAAGCACTCCACACTAGATGGAGTAGCCATGGTTGATAAAAAACGTACTCATTGTTTCCGCTCAAAAGCGGATGGAAATATTTGATAGACTTGTGTAGCACTAGGGTAGGGGAAAGGGGAAATCAGACAGTCAAAAAAGGAAAATCAGTAGCTGCCTACATTAATAAGAGTTCTGGAAAGGTGTTTTTCTTGCAAAGACGAGCGAACTTTTTTACTTTTATCCGAAAGTTCTTTGAAAAACTACCAGTGAGACTGCAAAAGAGTTGAGCCAACAAGAAAAACTTAACGCACAGTTAACGTGAGGAATGTTCGATTGCGAGAATGTTCGATTGCGAGAATGTTCGATTGCGAGAATGTTCGATTGCGAGAATGTTCGATTGCGAGAATGTTCGATTGCGAGAATGTTCGATTGCGAGAATGTTCGATTGCGAGAATG
>JBCDFY010000011.1:0-58097 GCA_039176995.1 Bacteroidota bacterium | reverse complement strand
TAAAAGTTGAATTGAATCGCATTTTGCAGGAAAACGAAATAGCCAAAATCAAGGAAGGATACACTCAACTAAAAGATCAATTGGGAAATATTGGAGTTTCTAGGAAAATTGGAGAGAGAATGGTTGAATTGCTCAAATGAATAGAAATCCCTAAAGAAATAGATTTACAGAAAAATCATGGAAATCACAAATCAGCTTCTTTTCTTTTTCAGTGGCTTAGGCGTCTTTAATGGGCTGCTTATGAGTTTGTATTTCCTATTTTCTCTAAAGCCCAAACGTCTGCCAAACCAACTATTTGGCTTGTTGATTTTGATGCTGACGATGCGCATTGGAAAATCAGTATTTCTGTACTTTTTGGAAGATTTATCTAAAATCATTCTTCAAATTGGACTCTCTGCTTGTGTATTCATCGGACCGCTCTTGTTCTTTTACATCAAAAGTACTCTTCAACCCAAAATTGCTTTGAAAAAAAGTCTTCGCATACATATTGCTATATTACTTGTGCTGACTTTGACAGTGGGAATCATTTTTCCTTATCCACTGCGTCCAGATTTATGGAATCCATTAATCGTACAAGGAATTTATGCCATTTGGCTGATTTACATGATTGCATCTGCTCTTCAGTTGAAAACAGTGATCATTGATTTTTTCAATAGAAGTAGTGCGCTTTCTACTACTCAAAAATGGTTGCTGGTCGTTTTTTCCACAAATCTAGCTATTTGTCTTGTTTTTCATTCCATACTATATTTTGGCTTTCCTTCCTATATTCTTGGCCCAATCACGTTTTCTTTTGTCTTCTACGCGCTGCTCGCATTTTTGCTTTTTCATTCTAAAAGAGACCTCATCCTACATGGAGAAAAGCCACGCTATCACAACAAGAAAATTAAAAACGAGCAGGTACTCGAACTGAAAAGTCAATTGGACAAATTAATGAATGAGCAAGCCTTGTATAAACAATCTAATTTAAAATTGGATAACCTTGCTCAAGCCTTGAATGTAACACCTCATACGCTATCGCAATATCTGAATGATAATGTAGGCAAAACCTTCTCTTTGTTCGTTAATGAGTACCGTATTGAAGCAGCTTGCGAATTACTACAAACCGATCATCAATTTACGCTAGAAGGCGTTGGGCATGAAGTCGGCTTTCGCTCCAAGTCCAACTTCTATGCTTCTTTCAAAAAAATAAAAGGATGCACGCCCAATCAATTTGTGAAGAATCTACCTACGTCTTCTAATTAATTTTACTCAAAAAAGGTGCAATATTATAATACAGGACTTATCTGACTAGCTTCTGCTAAGTACTTCTTGTAAACTTGCCACAAAAAATACTCTTATGACAAAAATGATAAGCACCCTTTGCTTTACTGTTCTAACAATTTTGATTTATGGACAAACAGAAAGCGAAAAACTACGCATTCCTTTGGACGACTACATGATTGGAAGTTCCTACAATTATCCAGATCAAATTGTGCGTGCCTTTGCGGATTCTGCTATTCTCTACCTCACGAAAGATGGTAAACCTTGGCCAATGCGTCCACAAGCCTACGCTGATCTTTTTGCAAAACGTGAAGCTGGGAAATTCAATGGAAGAATCGCAAAGTTGATTTCCACTGAAATTTATCAAGACATTGCAACTGCGGAAATTGAGATTAAAATTCCTAAAATCAATGCTCGATTTATTGATCTTTTGTTGCTTCAAAAATACGATGGAGAATGGAAAATCATTAGCAAAACGGCAACGCGCTATAAAATGCAAGCAGAAGCACTGAGCCCCAAACGAGAAGTGATAATGGATGGCTTACGAAAACCTTGGAGCATGGATTTTATCAATGCAAAAGAGGCAATTGTAGCGGAGAAAGATGGTGATTTGCTCCTCGTTAATTTGGAAGCTAAAAGTAAGCAAGCCATCAAAGGCTTTCCAAAAGATTTGTATACTTTGAAAATCATTCATTTAAAAGACTATCCTGAATATACTTTTCCCAAAGATGTAGATGGTAAGGCTGTGAGTTTCAACGCAGGCATTTTGGAAGTACTACTTGATCCTAATTTTGAAGAAAATCGCTGGATTTATGTGTCTTATGTTGCTGAAAAAGGCGATCTGTATGCACTAAAAGTAATTCGAGCACAATTGAAAAATAATCGCTTGACCGATGTGCGGACATTACTTAATCCTGGACCATATAAAGAAGGACTATTCCATTTTGGCGGTGGTATGACTTTTGGCGCAGATGGAAAACTGTACATCACTGCTGGGGAGCGACTTTTTTATGAGCACAGCAAACAAGGTCTAGCGATTGCGCAAGATTTAACTGACGAACGCGGCAAAATCTATCGCATCAATCCTGATGGAAGCATTCCTGAAGACAATCCTGATTTCGGCGAGACCGCAGTGAAAGGAATGTATGCAGTTGGCATTCGAGCAGCGCAAGGCATTATCGTTGAGCCAAGCACTGGGAAGGTTTGGTTTAGCGAGCACGGTACGATTCAAGGTGATGAAATTAATTTGTTGGAAGCAGGTGCAAATTATGGTTGGCCGAATGTTACTTCTGGTAAATATCGTTCCAAAGACTATCAAGCAGCCGAAGTACCCAATACCAAATTTACTGATCCAATTCATTATTGGTTACAAACCGTTGCACCAACTGGACTGACATTTTATACAGGTAATGCTTTCCCTGAATGGCAAGGAAACCTGATTGTTCCAGGTTTATCCAGAGGAAGTTTTTGGCGCATTGTTTTGGATGGTGCGACTGTAAAAACAGTAGAAGAACTTTTCATGGATGACCATGTCCGTTTGCGAAAAGCAAAAATGAGTCCTGATGGAAAGTTGTACTTGCTGACAGATGAAGAAAATGGGCGGATTTTTGAAGTAATAAAATGAACTTCGTTGGAAGCATTTTGCTACAAAACATGAAACAGAAAGTAGAATACATCATTCTGTGATATCAATAATAGTCAATACTTTTCTCAGCACAGGATGGTGCATCTCCCTTTTCCAAGCAATAGATAACACAGCGCGTTGCGCGATCGTTTTCAGTTCAATGACCTGAATATCAATAGCTGCACTCCTACCTAAAGTTAAAGAATGTGGAACAATAGCGACGCCTAATCCACTTTCTACCAAGCGGAAAATAGAATTGGCATGAATGGATTTGTGAGAAACTTTAGGTTCAAAATTGGCGTCCGTGAAAATACTCATAATATTCTGGTAATAGGTTGAACTGTAATCACTAGAAAAAAGAATGAAAGGTTCTTCTTTGAATTGATGAATGCCTTGAAAATTTTGAGAAGTTATGGAATGCTTTTTAGGTAAAACCAGAGAAAAATGATCTTCAAAAATAGGTTTTAAATCCAAGTCGGAAGGAACTTCATTCAAGCGAACGAAAGCTAAGTCAATCGCATGATTTTGCAATGCCGCTACCTGTGCTTGATTTGACATTTCGTCCAATACAAATTGTATATCTGGGTAGGATTGATTGCATTTCTGAATCAAATTGGGAATCACATTTTGCATGGCAGAACCGACAAAGCCAATCCGAATTTCTCCTTCCACACCTTCTTCAATATTCTTCAAATGCTGAAAAGTTCGTGCTAAGAAATGCTCCAAAAACACGACTTGTGTCTGTAAATATTGACCACTCGGTGTCAATTTCACTTCCTTCTTGTTTCGGTCAAATAGTTTCACTTCTAACTGCTCTTCCAATTGTTTGATTTGCTTGCTCAAGCCAGGTTGAGATAAATACAATTTGGCGGCAGCTTTATGAAAATGCAGTTCTTCTGCCAGAACTTTAAAAGAAGCCAAATGTCGAAGTTCAATTTGATTACTCACAGCTATTGTTTAATACTAAAATAGACTTTGTAGCTATCAAAGGTAGGACTAATTTTGATTAATTAGTACGCGGAAGCGCAGATGTGTTTATAATAAATTGTGCAAATGCTAAAAGTACTTGCAGAGAGCGACTTGTTTTGGATTTGGATGGACATCGAGTCCATCCAAATCCATCAGGGTTTACAAGGGTAAAAAAATGGCTGAATAGCCATTTTTTTACCCTTGTAAACCCTGATCAAATCAATCGGGTTCGATACCCGATTGATTTGAAAAGAGCAAAGAAATAAGTGTAAGATTTGATTTATTTTCCTGTAAAAGTGCAATTTGGGATACACACGTTGTTTCATAACTGTAAAACATTTCAACCATAAAACACTAAATCCATGTTCCACTACGGACAAGACCATTTAACGGCAGGCAAAGCACTACAAATTGCAAGAGGACAGCTAAAAGCAGGTTGGAGTGAAGCAACTCGGAGTGCTATTCAAAGGAATCGAAGTATAGTCGAAAAAATCGTGCAGAGCGAAGCAGCCGTTTATGGCATCAATACAGGCTTTGGACCTTTGTGCAGCACTCGAATTTCAGTGGAAGACAGCGATACTTTACAGTACAATATTCTAAAAAGCCACAGTGTTGGTGTTGGAGAAGCGATTCCGAAAGAGATTGCAAAGTTAATGCTGATTTTGAAAGTGCACGCCCTATCACAAGCGCATTCTGGTGTTCAGATTTCTACCTTGGAACGCATTCAATGGAATATTGAACAAGATATTATTCCAGTTGTACCGAAGCAAGGTTCAGTGGGTGCCTCAGGAGATTTAGCACCCTTGGCGCATTTATTTCTACCTTTGATTGGACATGGAAAAGTAGAATACAAAGGAGCAGTTCATGCTACAGAAGTCGTATTTCAAAGGGAAGGAATTCAAGGAATTGAATTGGGCGCGAAAGAAGGTTTAGCGCTCATCAATGGCACTCAATTTATTGCCGCTTATGCCATAAAAGTGGTCGAACAATTGCACTCTTGCTTAAGTCAAGCAGATATTATCGGAGCGATGATGCTAGAGGGTCTATTGGGGTCGGCAAGTCCTTTCCGTGCAGAATTGCATCAGCTTCGAGCATATAAAGGTAATCAGCACGTAGCAGCTAGAATGCGTACCTTACTGAAGGATTCAGAGATTATAGAATCGCACGCCAATTGCGAACGTGTGCAAGATCCTTACTCTTTGCGCTGCATTCCGCAGGTGCATGGCGCATCTCGAACCGCTTGGTTACACTTGAAAGAGGCAGTAGAAATAGAGCTGAATTCTGTGACAGATAATCCGGTGATTATCAATGAAGATTTAACCATTAGCGGTGGAAACTTTCACGGACAACCGCTTGCCTTACCTTTGGATTATGCTTGTTTGGCTGCTTCCGAAATTGGAAATATTTCAGATCGGCGAACGTATTTGTCACTAATGGGCGTTGCAAAAGGAGTACCCAAATTATTGATGCAAGAAGCAGGTTTGAACTCTGCGTTTATGATGCTGCAATATACGACAGCGGCTTTAGCGAGCGAAAACAAAGGCTTGTGTTTTCCAGCAAGTGCAGATAGTATTCCGACTTCCTTGGGTCAAGAAGATCATGTAAGCATGGGGTCAATTGGAGGTCGGAAGGCACTACAAGTTACCCAAAATGTGAAGAAAATTTTAGCCATCGAATTGATCTGTGCTGCTCAATCATTTGATTATCATCGTCCTCTAAAATCTAGTCAAATTTTGGACCATATTCATGTTTTTATACGCAGTAGAATTAGCCATGCGGAAGAAGATCGCATCTTTGCGGAAGACATCGAAAAATCGATTGAAATAATTGAAAATCAAGAGATTATTAATCAAATTGAGAATAATCAGCTTAGTACAGAATTTGATTATTTATTCGAGCAATTCTAAAAATATAAACGTATGCCGTCCAGCATCAAATTCAAAGGACTTTTACAAAATTACAAATGGCTTATGCCTGCGTATGTTGAACTAGATGAACAAGGAAAAGTAGTTGCTATTAGCGAGCAAGAAACGGAGGGAAAACAGTACGAAGAAATCAATGGCTTTGCGATACCTGGATTGCAAAATGCACATTCTCATGCTTTTCAATATGCAATGGTTGGACTGACAGAGCAGCACGATGTGACTGGACAGCGCGATGATTTTTGGGGATGGCGCAAGGCGATGTATCAACTGGCATTGTCCGTTTCTCCCGAGCAAATGGAGGCAATTGCAAGTATGTTATATATGGAAATGCTGCGACATGGTTATACCACAGTTGCTGAGTTTCATTATGTGCATCACGACCAAAATGGGAAAACTTATCAAAATCTGTCAGAATTAGGCGAACGTCTAGTAGCAGCAGCAAAGAAAGTGGGCATGAAAATTACCTTAATTCCTATTTTTTATCAAAAGGGAGGTTTTGGACAAGCAGCTAGTCGAGAACAGCGCAGATTTCTCTCTGAAAATATAGAAGATTATCAAAAATTACTTGAAGCGAGTCGCCTAAGTTGTCAATACTACGAAGACGCGAATTTAGCCTACGGCGTGCACTCTATGCGCGCCGTTGAACCTGAAATCATCAAGCAATTCAAAGCCCAAATGCAAAAGGAAATGCCCTTTCATATTCATGTTTCGGAGCAATTAAAAGAAGTGGTTACTTCCAAGGAATATCTAGGGAAGCGTCCTGTGGAATGGTTGGCAGAAACTATAGAACTGGATGAAAATTGTCATTTAGTTCATGCGACGCATTTGACACAAATCGAAGTAGAAGCTATTGCTAAAAGTGGCGCGAATGTAGTGCTTTGCCCAAGCACAGAAGGAAACCTAGGCGATGGTCTTTTCTCTTTATACCACTTCCAAAGTAACAATGGGAATTGGAGCATTGGAACAGATAGTCATATCGGTTTGAATCCATTTGAAGAACTACGGATTTTGGATTATGGGCAACGCTTGACGACGCACAAAAGAGATAGCTTTTGCACTGAAAACCAGGGGAATAGTGGTTTGTTTGCTCTGAATCAATTCATCAAAAATGGCAGAAAGGCAATGGGAAACCATACAGCTACTTTTTTTGAAGTTGGAGATAGTTTTGATGCGTTAATTTTAGATGGCAATACTCCCATTTTACAAGTTTGTTCTCCCGAAAATCTAGCCTCCACCATCGTCTATGCTTCAGATGTGAGCATGTACTTAGGAACGATGGTGAATGGAAAGTGGAGGATGAAAAGTGGGAAGCATGAAAAAAGTGAAGAGGTGAAAATGGAATTTGTAGAAACGCTCAAAGAGCTAAATAATCGGTAGATTGATATCCCAATCACTATTTTCTATTTAACTCGCTGCCTGAAGGCAGCTCGCAAAGGTTTTTTAGGGCAGAAACAGATTGATTTTGGTTCAAAATCAATCTGTTTCTGCCCTAAATCTTTTCCCTTTCGCCCGTACGGGCGAAAGAAAAAAAGTATACAGGAGTGAAAACAAATTCAAACTATTTCAAACAAAGAAATTATATGCAACTCATAGGACCTTTCAAACAACTCCTTGCAATGAATGATTTGCCGATCAAAGGTAAACTGCAGGACGAAGATTTGCCCGTTGTTGAGCAGGCAGGAATTTTGATAAAAGATGGTCGTGTTGAAAAGATAGATGAATTTGAAAAGCTCTATAAAAACTACAAAGAACAACTAGAAAGTGTGGAGGAGATCAAAGGAGATTTAGTCGCTCTTCCAGGTTTTATTGATGCGCATACGCACATTTGTTTCAGTGGGAGTCGAGCGAAAGACTATGCAATGCGCAATGGCGGAAAAAGCTACTTAGAAATCGCAAGAGAAGGCGGCGGTATTTGGGATACGGTGACCAAGACGAGAGCAGCAAGTCAAGCAGATTTAATCGAAGGAATCTTGCAACGAATAAAACAGCTACTAAATAATGGAATCACGACCATTGAAGTAAAAAGTGGCTATGGACTTTCTGTTGAGGAAGAATATAAAATGCTGAAAGCCATTCAATTAGCTAATAAGTCAACTTTCGCAGATTTAATTCCAACCTGCTTAGCGGCACATATTTTTCCAAAAGATTATGATGGTACGATTACTGATTATTTAGTAGAAATCAGTGAAAAACTATTCCCAAAAATGATTGCAGAGAATCTTGGTAATAGAGTAGATGCCTTTATTGAAGAAGAAGCCTTTTCTGCCCAAATTGTTGCTCCTTATTTCCAAAAAGCAAAATCGCTAGGCTTTGATCTGACCGTTCATGCCGATCAGTTTCATACGAGCGGGAGCGAAGTGGCAGTCAATTTTGAAGCAGTAAGTGCCGATCATTTGGAGGCAAGTAGTGGAAAAGAAATTGAACTATTGGCGAAAAGTAAGGTGATTCCAGTAGCCTTGCCAGGTGCATCCATTGGCTTGGGTTGTGACTTCACGCCTGCCCGAAAATTGCTAGATTTGGGCGCGAGTTTAGCCATTGCGAGTGATTGGAATCCTGGTTCTGCGCCAATGGGAGATTTGTTGACACAAGCAGCTATTTTGGGAACTTTTGAAAAGTTAAGTAACGCAGAAGTCTTGGCTGGCATAACTTTTCGAGCAGCAGCAGCATTACGACTGAATGATCGAGGACGCTTGGAAAAGGGTAAATTAGCCGATATTGTTGCCTTTCCAGCGGATCATTTTAATGAAATCCTTTACCATCAAGGACAACTGAAACCTAGTCAGACTTGGAAGCAGGGAAAAGGAATGAAATTCATTAACCTAGACTGAAATCGAATCCACAATTTTTTTCACATCTTGTAATTGCATACAGTCAAAATGTCCTTTTGGGCAAGTAGCGTGACCAATTTTAGAGCAAGGACGACAGGACAAATTATTGACTTCAAAAGTAGTATTTTGACCTTTCAGATTTCCATAATAAGGCGTCATTCCAAATTCAGGAATGGTATTTCCCCAAATAGAAAGTATCTCTTTCTGAAAAGCCGCTGCAATGTGCATCATGCCTGTATCGTGTGTAATAACTTTATAGGCTTGACGAACGACGGAAGCAGATTGATGTAGATTTAATTGCCCACAAGTATTCAAAACATGATCGCCTGATGATCGAGCAATAAATTTTCCTTCTTTAGTTTCGGCTGGTCCGCCAAGTAGCAAAATGGGTAGTTGAGTTTGCTGACAAATTTCAATGATCTTTTGGCTTGGTAGTCGCTTCGTAGCATGAGCAGCACCAATGGCAAAAGCAATATAATTTCCTTGAATTTGAAAGCGTTCTGCAATATTGATTTCTTGCTCTTTTGGAATAAAGTAATCTAAGCCTTTTCCATCATTTTCAATGCCTAGATTAGTTGCTGGCTGCAAATAGCGATCAACGATGTGCACTTTGGGCAAACGATTTATTTTAAGGTTGACCATCAACCATTTTTGCCAATTAATTTTATTAAAAGTAAATGCCTTTGCATTCAATGCCCATTTGACTTGCTGCGTCCGAATATTGTTGTGTAAATCTATGATGTAGTCGAATTTTACTGCCTGCAATTCAGCTTTCACTTCGCTCACTTTTTTCTGAATCGTCCAAACATGATCTAGGCATGGATTAGGATTCAAGATAGAAGCGTAAGATTGCTTCGTCAGATAGTGTAACTCACAATCTAGCTGTTGTTTCAAACAGCGAATGACTGGAGTGGTGAGCACAATATCTCCAATGGAAGAAAAGCGCAGAAGGAGTATTTTCATTCTTCGATGAGTTCTTTTTTCAAGGCATCGTAGATATTTTTTAGATTGGTAGGAACTTCATAACCTGCTGCTCCCCAAGCAATACGCTGCGTGCTATCGACAGTTTTGTAAGTCACAAATTGATAAGTATTTCCAGGCTGACTACTTCCTACCTTCTGCCAATCTAAATCATTCAATTGCTCGAAGTACTGCTTCGCGATTTTTGGTTTTATTTTCAATAGTGCAGTCGTATCATTTTGCAGCGAATTGGATTTAAAAACTTGACCATTTTGGAGTAAAATGTAGCTAGTTGTCGCGCCAGTGATGCCGCCGCCATTGCCAAAGATAATTTGCTTAGAAGGAAGATTGTTGGGTTGGTAGGTTTTGCAAGAGTAAATGGATAGTAGCGTCAAGAGAACGAGATTTTTGAATATAAGCTGCTTCATAGTTGGTTTTGATTTGAGATCGAAAGTACATTGGTTTGTGGAAATAGGCAAATCAGGCAAAAAGCACATTAATTCGCTCCCAAATCAAATTCGATTCATAACCTTTACGAAAGACAAATTGCGCGATTTTTTGTTTGCGCTGATAGTCGTTCGCATCTTTTAGTTGTGCATTTTTCTTTTGAATAAGTCCATCTAATGTAGCTAAATAATCCTCTTCTTCAATTTCTTCCATAGCTTTTTTGAGGCAATAAGCAGAAATATCTTTGCGCTTGAGTTCTTGCTTGATTTTCATGCGTCCCCATTTTTTGTAGCGAAATTTACCTCGCGCGAAAGAGCAAGCAAATCGCTCTTCATCCAAGAATTTATCTTCAATCAATTCCACAATGACTTCCTCTAGGGTATCTCCGTAAACTCCCAGGTCCAATAGCTTAGAGCGCACTTCCTTGTGGCAGCGATCTTGATAGGCGCAGTAGGCTTGCAGCTTTTGCAATACTTCTGCTTTAGAGAGATATTTTTTATGTTTTTTTTCCAAATTATGTGACATTGAAGTGTCTTTTGAAATTCTTAACGTCAAGAAAGCAAAGTTCTTTAAATTTTATTAATTAAATAACACACGTAAAAATGGGAGAAGAAGAAAATTCACTTAGTATTATTGACAAGATTACCGAAATGGGACTTGAATATGCTCCAAAAGTCGCTGGAGCAATTATAACACTCATAATCGGTTTTTGGATTGCTAATAAGCTAGCAAAGGCAGTAAAAAAGTTATTGCAGAAGCGAAAAGTTGATCCTTCGGTTCAAGGTTTCCTAGGTTCCATCGTCGGAACGGGTCTAAAAGTTGTAGTTTTGATAGCAGCAGCTGGTATGTTTGGGTTCAAGACAACCTCCTTTATCGCTATTTTTAGTGCATTGGTATTTGCTATTGGTTTGGCACTTCAAGGTAGTTTAGGACATTTTGCCAGTGGTGTTCTAATTTTAATATTTAAGCCTTATAAAGTCGGGGATTTAGTTACGATAGGTGGTGGAGAAACTGGAACAGTAAATGAAATTCAGGTCTTCAATACTGTTCTTAAGACGTTAGATAACAAACATATCATTGTGCCTAATGGCGTAGTGACGAGCAATGTAATCACCAATATTTCAGGTCAAGGAGAGATTGGTGTGGAACTGACTTTTGGAATTGGCTATGGCGATGATATTGATAAAGCGAGAAAAATTATTCTTGAGGTAGGAAAAGAATGTCCTTGGATACTAGATAATCCCGCGCAAGGAGTTGTGGTTGCAGAATTGGCAGATAGCTCTGTGAATTTAGCGACACGTCCGTTTTGCAAGAGCGAAAATTATTGGAATACTTTCTTTTATATGCAAGAAAATGTAAAGAAAGCCTTTGATGCACAAGGAATTAGCATTCCATTCCCACAAATGGATGTGCATATGGAGAAATAAGGTTTTATGATTTCATAGTCATAGGATTTATTCAGAGTCGCTATCATTGATTTGGTAGCGACTTTTTTTGTGCTAATGAAAGGTTAAGTTGTGGTATGTTGTAAGATATTAATGGATAATCTAGTTTATTGTAGAACGACACATCGAAAAGTCAATAAATCTGACAGGTTTTGTTTGATTAAACTACCGATTATCAGACTTATAGTGTCTTTTTGAGGTATATAAACCTGTCCGATTTAAAGTCTGTTTGCGCCCTCTGCGCGAGATAACTCACAAACTCATTTATGAAGAAACAATGGATATGGATTGGATTGATTAGCATTGGATTGCTAGGTTTTGCTATCATTCAGATGCGTTTGCTTTGGATTGGAGTGCGTTTGGAATTGAAGCAATTTGAGCAGAAAGTGGAACAGGCGATGCGAAAGGTGCAAGACGATATTTTTGATGAACCAACATTAGAAGAATCATTAGCATATTGGATAGTAAATAGTCCTTATCCGAATCAAGGAATCTCTAAAGATAGTTTGATTGAGGAACTAGAAAGATTACTCAAATATCGGCTAGAAGAAAATTTGATAGCAGCCGATTTTCAATTTGCAGTAGCAGATGATCTAGCAATGGCAACTCGAATAGAAAGTGCCAATTTTGAGGAAACCAGCTTTCGATTTGATGAATTCAATGTCTATTTAGGCAATAAGATACAGCAAAAAAGCAGTTGTGAATGCTATTTATACCTGCATATCAACCATTTGTTTTCTTACTTATTGAGCCAACTAAATTATCTGCTCATTCCGATGCTCTTTTTCTTTTTAGCACTGTTGACTGGTGTTGCTTTCTTGATACAAAATGCTAGAAAACTCCAAAAATTGGATGCTATAAAAAATTATTTTATCAACAATTTGACGCATGAACTGAAAACGCCTGTTTTTTCCATTCGATTGGCAAGCAATTTAATTGAGCAGCAACCCAAAGAAGCAAAAAAATATGCCACTCTAATCAGAAAAGAAAATCAAAAATTACAACATCATATTGATAAAGTACTAGAGTTGGCATCGTTAGAAACTGGAAAATATCAATTGAATAAGGAGCAAATTGATGTGCAAATATTGATTCGAGAAGTTATCGAAAGTTTTCGATTGAAGTTAGAGGAGAGAGATGGGAAAGTAGAGCTTGTGCTTCAACCAAAATCGCTTTTGCTTACCATTGACCGCTTACATTTTGCAAACGTAATTCAAGCACTAATGGACAATGCTATAAAATACAATTCATCAAGTCCCAAAATCAAAATTAATAGTCAATTAATTGATAATCAGTATATTTTAGCAATGAAGGATAATGGAATCGGAATTCAAAAAGATCAGCAAAAGTTGATTTTCAAGAAATTTCATCGTGTTTTTTCAGGCGACCAACACGAAGTGAAAGGATTTGGATTGGGCTTGAATTACGTGCAACAGGTTATTCAATTGCATGGCGGAAAAATTAATGTGGAAAGTAGGGAAGGAGAAGGGACGACTTTCACGATTCGATTGAAAGTCAAGTGATTAACTCAGGGTTAAAGTGCTATATGGTTTCGTGGCTGCAAGTGAAATATTTCAAATTAAAATTAGACGAAGGAATCAGCAAAAAATAAATCAAATGAATCATAGAATATTATTGGTAGAAGACGACGAAAGTTTAGGGTTATTGTTGAAAGAATACTTAAAGACACAAGACTTTAGAGTGGAATGGGCAAAGGATGGACAAGCGGCTTTTTCTACTTTAAAGAAGCACAAATTTGACCTTTGCTTACTCGATATTATGATGCCAAAAATGAACGGTATGGAACTCGCTCGACGCCTGCGTGAGCGCAATAATTATATTCCTATCATTTTTCTTACCGCCAAATCTTTGAAAGAAGATAAACTCAAAGGCTTCGATTTGGGTGCAGATGATTATTTGACGAAACCCATTGACGAGGAAGAGCTAGTTGCCAGAATCAAAGCCGTTTTGCGAAGAAGCAAAGCTCCAAAAAGCGAAACCAACACCTACGAAATAGGTAACTACCAATTCGATCTATCCAATCAACATCTCCAAAACGAAACACAAAGCCATACACTCACCGAAATGGAGTGCCAATTGCTACAAATGCTTTGCGAGAGTAGGGGAGCATTGCTGCCTAGAAAATACGTCCTACAAAAACTATGGGGCAAAGAAGATTACTTCACGCGCCGAAGTATGGATGTTTTTATTTCCAGATTGCGAAAGTACCTGAAAGCTGATGAGCGTATTCGCATTCGGAATGTGCATGGTAGTGGGTTTATTTTGGAAGTGGAGTAGAGGAATCTATAGTTTTATGGTTGAATGGTTTATAAATTGTACAAATACCAAACAGTGTTTCTGAGAGCAGCTTGTTTTGGATTTGAATGGACGTCGAGTCCATCCAAATCCATCAAGGTTTAACAAGGGTAAAAAATCAGCTTTTGCTGATTTTTTACCCTTGTTAAACCTTGATCACCTCATAGCGGTTCGATGCCGCTATGAGGTGAAAGGAGCAAAGATCAGGAACTTCGTTATCTACTATCGCTATAAAAGCGAAATTTGTTACACATACATTTTAGTGTTATTGCTTAATGAACCTCTATGAATCCCTTTCTTTATAATAGAGCAATTCCCTAATCAAGAGCTAGTAAAGGATTGATTATCAATATTTTGTTAGTTTAATGCTCGTTTTGTATTTCCTTTTAAGAGTTCTCTACATCGAATTTCCAGTCCTAGTGCGTAGGATTGGTTGCGCTTACCTTTGTCATATCAATTAAAGGTACTTGTTGGCTATTAAAAAAAACACGAAGGAAGAAAAGCTAAAAAATTCCCTCCTGATGAGATAGCTACTAGTAAAGACACGCAACAAAAAAGACTACGCAAAATGACACTAGCATCTACACAAGCGGTAGGGATGGTGAAGGCCTCCTGCTATGCTAATCGCGGACCTGTATTAGGAGATATTTTAGGGCCTCGAAAAGGACCTGTATTGGGCGATATTTTAGGACCTATCCAATGATTAACTTTTAGTAGCTAATCATTGAAGGTTGTAGAGTCCAGATAAGGAAAAGAACTTTAAGAAAATACGAAAAGTGAATAACCACAAATAGTTATCAGCCAAAGAATGAGGGTAGTATATGAAAAGCACTATTTTCTGAATTGGTGCAGTTTTAGCGCGCAGAACTTGAGTTTCTGCGCCTATAACTGCCTCTTATAAACAGCAATCAACTTATGTTCAATTGTACACTCATTTTAGGAGGCTGCGGCTGCGATAAGGCAAAGATAATCAACAAATTAGAAGAAGAAATGAAATCTAAATCAACAATTTATAATCCACAACTCAAGGCGCTTTGGACAACCAAACACGTCAAGGCAGAAGTCATTTTTGGCTCTCCAAAACATCGCTGTCAGGGTGTTGGTATTTGCAAGGTAATGCCTCTTTTTTCCAATCAAGAAGCTAAAAAACCAGTCGCTTATATCTCCATCACTAGAGCAAAAAAAATAAAATTTGAATTCCTGAAAGATTCCTTAAATCAAGATTTGCTAGACACTCATTTCAAGGACATGCTTTTTATTGTAGTAGATGAGTTTAGTTTCTCCGATACGATGCTCAAACGCATGAATCAAGAAGTGTTAAGTATCGCTCCAGGAATGTACAAAATCAAAGAAACCGAACATTTTTATGCTATAGTTTTCTAAATTCTAACAATTCACTTACGATTCCCAATAACTGATTACACTTTTTTAGCACTAGGTGGTTTGTATCTGACTATACTGCAAGAATTAGTTATCAAACAATACTTAAAGAAAAGGTAGTACAGCAATACAAGCTGCATTTGGATAAGGAGTTTTCGAGAGGAAACTCCTTTCTTTTTTTGTAAGAACTTGGAGATTTTTAAAATCTCCAAGTTCTGATACCAGCAGGTTGGCTATGTACTACATATAACTTGCTTATCGTTTTTGCGTTAATAGTTATCGAATCAACAAATCAACTGTTAAACAAATCAACAAACAACAATGAGCTATCAACTAAAAACTAGATTGGAAACAAAAACACCCAAAAGAATACTTGCTTTGGATGGTGGTGGAATTCGAGGAGCGTTGTCCTTAGGATACTTGGCAAAAATAGAGGAAATACTTAGAGCACAACATGGCGGTAATCCTGATTTTAGATTGTGTGACTACTTTGATTTGATTGGTGGAACAAGCACGGGATCTATCATTGCTGGGGCTTTGGCAATTGGATTATCCGTAGAAGAGATTAAAAAAAGTTACGTTCAATTGGGCGCGACTATTTTTGGAAAAACGCGATTTTTAGGCGCTTTGAGAGGTGCAAAATTCAATCCAGTTGCACTCGAAAAAGGATTGCAGGATACCTTCGGAAATATAAAACTAGGAGATGAAGATTTGAGGACAGGACTCTGTGTTTTTGCCAAAAGAGTAGATACACAAAGTCTTTGGACGCTGAATAACAATCCAAATTTCCCATTTTATGAATACAATAAAGACTTACCACTTTGGGAGGCTATTCGTGCAAGTGCTGCTGCGCCTACTTTCTTTGATCCCGTCAAAATAGAAACGCGTTCGGATGGAATAGAAGCCAAAATAAAAGGAATTTTTACGGACGGAGGAATCAGTCCTGCCAATAATCCTGCGCTTTGGCTATTGATGATGTCGAGGACGAAGGCTTATGGTTTCAATTGGGAAGCTGGCGCAGATCAACTACTGCTGGTTTCTGTTGGCACAGGTAAATCCAAAGCGGCTTTTGATTTGAACAAAGTAGAGGACTGGACTACGCTGAATTGGGCACAGCAATTGCCTGACATTATGATCTCTGACTTTACTTTGTACAATGAAATTCTCTTACATTTACTTTCCGAATCACCAACGCGTTCTCATTATGATTCGGTTTTGAAAGACCTAGCTGGAGAGCAACTTGGAAAAGAACCCATTTGCACTTATATGCGCTACAATATGTACATTGAGCAAGAAAAATTAGCGCAATTGCATGAAAAATACGAGGGCATAAGTGAGTCAAAGATTAAATCTTTGGTAGATTTCACAGCAGGAAAAAATGTAGAAGAACTCTTTGAAATTGGGCAGTTGGCAGCAGAAGAGGAAGTAGCAACTGACCACTTTGAGCAGCAATTTGCAATCAAATGAGCGTATCAAATTCATTGTCTTCCACAGGAGGTAAATAGCGCGAAAGGGCTTGGTTTTTAATTTGGTGCATTTGAGCAAGCCCTTGTTCTACTTGAATAATTAATTGATTATCAACTAAATGCTTCATTTGCTCTATGTTTTTCAAGTCTTCGCTTTCCCGAAACTTATAAGTTTGCTCATACAAACCCGACTCGAATTTCACAGATAATTTATTATTCATCTTGAAGACGGTGATCTTTAGTTGTGGATGCTCAATATAACCGATGATGCGCATGGAAAATAGTTTGAATTTGTTTGATGTAGTTCGACGGCTTCTCTGTTTGATGGTTGTAGGGTTAAATGATTTTATGGTTATGCCACACACAGCCATAAAACCATTCAGCTATGAAGTTATAATACTCAGGAATACTTGCTCCTCATGTAATCAACTGATACTTTAATCAACTCTTTCAAAATAGCTTCATCTACATCTTCTAGCCTTTTAATGTACAAACAGGATTTGCCAGTTTTGTACTTGCTTTTCCCCTCTATTCAAAAAGGCAATAACGTCTCCATCGTTTCGCTTGGTTTTGACTTCTGTCATTGGTAAGTGTTCATTCGTTTATATTATTTAACTGTTTAGATTTGATTCGTTGATGATGTTTTAAATAAATAGATCAACGTGTAACCAGATAAACAACTTTTAATCCTCATCTGCAATCTGATCGAAGTCAAACTCTTCATTATCAATTTCTTCTGTCAGTTCATCTGTGTTTTCAAATAAATCATCATCGTCTTCATCAATCGACTTAGGTTTCGCGTTTGGATCTTTTGATTTTGGCTTCTTCACTACTTTAGTGATAATTTTTGGTGCAGCTTTCTTTGAAGATTTCGGCTTCTCTTTTTTGGGGGCTACTATCTGACCGCCTGTCTTGGCTTGCAAACTTTTGGTTGTAGTTGGAACAGCCATCAAACGGCGCTTATCAATCAACTCTCCCGTAACGACACAAATACCATAAGTTTTATTTTCAATTCTTTTCAAGGCATTCTCTAAGCTAGTGGCATGCTTTTTCTGTCGCCCTAACATTTCACTCAAAAATTCAATCTGCGAACCAAAGCTGCTGTCATCTATCATATCCGTCCCGAAATCATCTTCGCTACTTTCCGTCGCTTCTTGGATTTGACCTTCCAAGTCATCAATTTGTTTTTTGGTCTTCTCTAATTTTGCCTCAATCAGTTTTTTGAATTCTGCTAAATCGGCATCTGAATATCTATTCTCCATGATGAGTTTGAGTTAGTTTTAAATGGATTGATGCTAAATCAGTTTTGGATTGAGTAGGAAATTTCTCAACTTCAACCTCCTACAAAACTGCTGAATTAAAAATTACAATGCAAATCTTTTTTATTGGAAGCGAATATAATTTCCTTATCGTTTTTCATAAGATCATAAAATTGAATATATTTGGTTCATTGTTGTCACAGGTTGTACAATAATATCTGTACTTTGGAGATTAGTTATTGTAAAATCCGCATTATGATGTAATAACCCATTATATTTTTCTTTAATATTTACTCCGAAAAGACTAACATAATTTAAAAGCACACGTTAGGGCAATTGAGCTTTACAAATACAATACTATGCGACCAAGCATTAACTACACTATCGCTATCATTTCAATAACGGCATTTTTAAGCATCACTATTTCTTTCTTTTTGTTTAAAGCGTATGCCCACGATTTGTTCGTTGAGCAAGAAATCAATTCTTCTGCTCAATTCACTAGCAATATCAACCAATCACCTGCTCCAAGCATTCCACAAGACTTTGTTGCTACCTCCAAAATCGTCACCAAATCCGTAGTTAACATCACTGTTTATCGTGGCGACTATCGTATTTCTGCAGGTTCAGGTATTATCATCTCCTCCAATGGCTATATCGTGACCAATAATCATGTTATTGAAGGCAGTACTTTTCAAGAGGTAACTTTGAGCGATAAAAGAGAAGTAAGAGCAAGAGTAGTTGGTAGAGACGCTTCCACAGATATTGCTTTACTCAAAATAGATGTAGAAAATTTGCAACCTATCCGTTTAGGAAACTCCGATCATTTACAGATTGGTGAATGGGTCTTAGCAGTTGGAAATCCTTTTAATTTAGCCTCCACCGTCACAGCAGGAATTGTGAGTGCAAAAGCTCGGAATATCCAAATTCTTAGAGATCAAGAATACGCGATAGAAAGTTTCATTCAAACAGATGCCGTAGTCAATCCTGGCAATAGTGGCGGTGCATTGGTCAACGCAAAAGGAGAATTGATTGGTGTAAATACTGCTATCATTTCTGAAAGCGGTGGCTACGAAGGCTTTTCTTTTGCTATTCCTTCAAATTTGGTAGCTAAAGTAACGAATGATCTGAAAGAGTATGGTAAAGTGAAACGCGCAGTTCTAGGAGTGGTCATTGGGGATGTAAATAGTTCTTTGGCGAAAGACTTAAATTTGGATAAAATAGAAGGCGTCCTAGTCCAAAAAGTCAACGAAAATACGACTGCTTCCACTGCAGGCATTCGTCCTGGCGATGTCATCACGGGGATTAATGGACTGAAAGTAAAAACAACTCCAGAACTACAAGAACAAATGGCGCGCTATCGTCCTGGAGATATTATTAGTATCGACTACATTCGGGAAGGGGTTCCTTATCGCAAGAACAATATTGAGTTAAAGGCCATCGTGCAGAACTTGCAGAGTCCCTATTCGCACTAAGAATAAAAAGGTTCGCTCAAAGGTCAACCAACATTTCCACAACATTTACTACTTTTGCCCTTCTAAAGAAAATCACAAATACATGGGTTGGTTTAAACGGCTAAAAAACGGTATTCAGACTGCGACGAATAATAAGATGGAAGCTCCCGAAGGGATTTGGTACAATTGTAAGCGTTGCAAAGAAACCAGTCGGGTTAAAATCATAAGAGAAAATAACTATAAATGTCCAAATTGCGATTATCATATTCGCATCGGCTCGCATGATTACTTCGATATTATTTATGACGAACAGTCGTATCGAGAACTTTTCACTGATCTTTTACCCAAAGATTTCCTCGAATTTCAAGATTTGAAATCGTACAGTGATCGCATCAAACAAGCGCAAAAGCGAACTGATTTAGATGATTCAATGACGGTTGCAGTTGGTAAAGTGAATAAGCATCCTTTGGTCATCGCAGCTATGGACTTTAGCTTCATTGGTGGCTCGATGGGTTCTGTGATGGGTGAAAAAATTGCACTGGCGATTGAATACTCTATAAATGAGCGCATTCCATTTATGATTATTTCTAAATCAGGCGGCGCCCGTATGATGGAATCTGCCTTTTCTTTGATGCAAATGGCGAAAACTTCCGCGATGTTAAGCAAATTGGCAAAAGCGGGTATTCCCTATTTCTCCTTCTTGACCGACCCGACCACAGGTGGAGTTACGGCTTCTTTTGCTATGCTAGGTGATATCAATTTTGCTGAACCAGAAGCACTTATTGGCTTCGCTGGACCACGCGTTATCAAGGAAACCATCAAAAGAGACTTGCCAGAAGGTTTCCAAACTTCTGAATTTTTGATGGAGCATGGTTTTTTAGACTTTATCGTCAATCGTGCAGATTTGAAGGATAGAATTGCAGATTTATTATTTCTCTTTGAACAAGATGGTTTGGAACTAAAGGAGCGTGAGTTGGAGGAAGCAAAAGCAGTTGGTTGATATTGATTGTAGGTTATGCTTTATAAATTTCCTTAGTAGCAAGCTATAATCATTTTCTTCTATTTTGGACATAATAAATTTATAACAAATTGCAAATACCGAAAGTGCTTTTTGAGGGCAACTTGCTTTGGATTTGAATGGACATCGAGTCCTTAAGAAACCCTCATCGACTCATGGCTGTTCGACTACGTCTACCTCAGGCTGATGCCGCCATGAGTTGATAAAAGCAGAGAGCAGTGTTTTTGTTACTTCAAATCTTCTATAAAAATGCAATTTACTATACACAAATACACAATTGTGTAGTATTATTTATCAAATTTAAGCGCATGATTTGAATCGTTATTAAAAAGTTTTACGTTACTGGAATGAATAACGTTAACTATCCGTGTAGCATCTCAGCTCTCATATCTAACAATCTAAAAATCTCCTAAATAATGGCAGTACTTTACAATTTCGGCAATGTGTTAACTGATGAAAATGAATTAGCAGAAAAAGCACACATTGGTAAGTTGCGACAATTTGTAAATGCTGCGATGCATGGCGATGAAAAAAGCATCGAATTTCGACATGGAAGAGTAACCACCAAGGACTTATCGGACAATAGTAAATTGGATTTGCCAGATTTTACACAGCCCGAAATTGGAAAGCCCTTGAGCGTAGAAATTCTCTCGGTCTACACAGGAGATGCACCGCAGAAATTCTTTGGTGGCAAAAAAGACTTATTGGTCGTATCAGGTGCAAAGGCTTTCAATACTTTCGGGCGCGCACCAAGAGCTATTAATCAACTCGTCCAAAAGGTAGAAGATAATCAATATTTGCAGCCTGGCGCATTCACACAAGGTTCGCCGATTGTTTATTACACGCCTGCCGTAGATATTTCTACCACCTTTTGCTCTTTTGAGCTGGTTGCAGACAGTTTTAATCGTGAAATTTTTGATGTAATTGGTCGCTTGTTTAGCTCGGCAGCTGGGTTGCCGATTTTCGCACCAATCAGTGGCTATTTATTAGTCGGCGGGGCTTTAGTGAAAACCGCTGGTAAATTAAGTAGTGCCATTTTTGAAACCGCTCCATTCCTTAGAGAAGATATTGCCTTTCGTTTTGAAACGCCTGGTGTCCCTATTCTTCAAGCCAAACAAATGGTAATTTGTAATGATCGGGATAAGCAAGAATTTATGGCTTACCAACCCGGTTTGACAACAGAAGTAAGCGGGGCTAAACGTCCAGTCTTAATTCATCGGCAAACGCAAAAACCTTATCGCGGTAATGCACCTTACCTGATGATAAGTGTGGATGGCAGAAAACGAGATGCGCTCAAAGAATTTACGCCTAAGTTGGCTTCTGCTGCCATGATTGAAAAATTCTACGGTTCTTCTCTTGAAGTACAAGAAATGGATATTTTGGAACAAGCGATGTTACTTTTCAATGATTTCCATTACTATCAAAAAGCAAAAGAGTTAGAGCAGAGTCTAATGAGTTTAGATGGCAGTACGCTTGACTCAAATTCAGAAGATTTTAGAAAGGCTACGAAATTGCTGAATGCTTACGTAAATAATATTCGTAATGAAGTCTTTCGGGCAGATTTGAGTGTGATTGATCTTTTGTAAAGAAAACATAATTCTTACCTTTGCGCGTCTTTTCAAAAATGGTAAGAATTATGGCGTTAAAATGTGGAATTGTTGGGCTTCCCAATGTAGGAAAATCTACTTTGTTCAATGCATTGACTTCGGCGAAAGCCCTAGCAGCAAATTATCCTTTTGCTACGAAAGATCCTAATGTTGGAATGATTACAGTGCCTGATGTACGTTTGGATAAACTGGCAGATTTGGTCAATCCGCAAAAGGTGCAGCCTACGACGATTGAGATTGTTGATATTGCGGGTTTGATTAAAGGAGCGAGCCAAGGAGAAGGTTTAGGAAATCAATTCTTGGGAAATATCAGGGAAGTAGATGCTATTGTTCATGTGGTGCGTTGTTTTGAAGATGGAAACGTCGTTCATGTAGATGGAAATGTTGATCCAGTTCGAGACAAAGAAGTGATAGATACCGAGTTGATGCTCAAGGATTTAGAAACCATTGAAAAGCGTTTAGAAAAACTCAAAAAGCAAGCAAAAAGCGGCAAAAAGGAAGACCAAAAGATGGTAGAAGTTGCGGAAACCATTAAAGGTCATTTAGAAGAAATGAATCCTGCGCGTTCTCTTGATTTAGAGGAACATCACCTTGCCTTTTTCAAAGATTTACACTTGTTGACTGCGAAACCAATTCTTTACGTTTGTAATGTAGACGAAGAGTCTGTTCATGAAGGTAATGAACATACTAAGCGTTTCAAAGCAGCTGTTGCTGATGAAAATGCAGAAGTGATCTACATTAGTGCAGGCATCGAAGCAGATATTGCACAATTAGATACTAAAGAAGAACGTCTAGAGTTCTTGGAAGACATGGGCTTGAACGAACCAGGCGTCAATCGCTTGATTCATTCTTGCTATAAATTACTTAACCTAATCACCTACTTCACCGCTGGCGAAAAAGAAGTTCGCGCTTGGACCATCGGTAAAGGCTGGAAAGCCCCACAAGCTGCTGGTGTTATCCACACTGACTTTGAGAAAGGTTTCATTCGTGCAGAAGTCATTAAATACAATGATTATGTTTCGCTTGGTTCAGAGCAAGCGGTAAAAGAGGCAGGGAAAATGGGCGTGGAAGGCAAAGAATATGTTGTAACGGATGGAGATGTAATGCACTTCCGATTTAATGTTTAGTCAAGAATAGATCGTCGCGGCTTGCAACTGCGATGCCATGCTCATCATTCACAATCTATGCCCACACACCAATATTTCGCCATCTACAAACCCTTCGGATACCTCAGTCAATTTTCCAGAGAATTACCTGAACATCAAGTACTAGGAGATTTATATGATTTTCCAAAAGATGTTTATTCAATAGGACGCTTGGACCGCGATAGCGAAGGATTGTTGCTCTTGACCAATGACAAATCACTCAATGATCGTTTGCTGAATCCTAAAAATAAACACTGGCGAACCTATTGGGTACAAGTAGAAAATATTCCAACACCCGAAGCAATACAACAACTCTGCAAGGGCGTAGATATTCGCATCAATAAAAGAGTACATCGTACACTTCCAGCAAAGGCAAAACTATTTGATGCTTCTCCACCAGTTCTGGAAAGGATGCCTCCTATTCGATTCCGCGCCAATGTTCCAACAGCTTGGCTTTCTCTGCAACTCCAAGAAGGTAAAAATCGGCAAGTACGGCGAATGTGTGCGAAAGTAGGATTTCCAGTTTTGCGCTTAATTCGTTATTCAATTGAAGATTTAACGACTGACGGTCTTAGAATTGGTGAGGTGAGAAACTTGGAGCAAGAAATACTGATGAGGCAGTTGAAATTGCTGTGATTTTTTACTTTTGCATCAAAATATAATTGTAATGTATCGTTATCTAGTTTTTCTATTTCTTCCTAGTCTATTATTAAATTGTCAAAGTGAGCCAACAAGCGTTGAGAAAGCATTGTCTACTATCAAAGACTATGAGCAAACTAAAAATGAAGTTGCGACGAATAGTGCGTATCAAGCCTTCCTACTTGCTTATCCCGAACACGAGCAAGCTAAAGCGATTCAGTCCAAATTAACGGCAAATTTGCCTCCTTTATCCAAGCGTTTAACGAATCTCTACTATAATACCAGCGATACATTACAACGCATTAGCATAAAAGGAATCAATGATTACATCTTATCAAGTAAAGCCGTCGCTTTTATTCATCCACAAATGGACAGCATCGCTCTACATCTCAAACGCTCTGCGGAATCAGCGATTTCCATTAAGGATTTTGAAACCTCCCTTTCGCTTTATGACCTATTGATTAAAGAATACCCAAATACTAAAGAGAGTGAGCAAGCTCTATTCAGAACAGCTTTTATTTATGATAATGATCTAAAAAAATTAGAAGAAGCAAAAGCAGCTTATGAGGATTTCTTGGAAAAGTATCCAAACAGTGAATTTGCGCAGTCCGCTGAATTTCTGTTGAAGAATATAGGCAAGGATGATGCTGAAATTTTGGAGTCCTTATTAAATCAGCAACAGCAATAAACGAAATTTACTATTGCTGTAACTTAGCTAATTCTGCTTTTAATTTTTCAATCTCTTGCAGCGCACTTTCTTTTTCAGACCGTTCTTGTTCAGCTTGTTGTAGAGCTTGTTTCTTCTCAAGTCGTTCTTGTTCAGCTTGTTGTAGAGCTTGTTTCTTCTCAGACCGTTCCTGCGCAGCTTGCTGCAAAGCTTTTTGTTTCTCTTCTTTCTCCTGCTTAAATAATTCGTTCCATTCCTCGGGAGTATGAAAAGACTGCCCGTCAGGAAAGTAAAAATTCATCGTCTCTTTTGCCTTTTTAATCGTAATACCTAGGCATTCACTGTGCCAACTGTTCTCTTCGATTTCCACTTCTTCCAGCTTATTTTCTTGTCGAGTATAAGCAGCGAGTTCATACTGATATGGGTCAATGATAATGAATTCCTGAACACCGTGATACTCATAAAAATTTTTCTTCCGAAGCATTTCTAATGCAGTATTACTTTGCGAAAGCACTTCAAAGACCACATCTGGCACTTTATCGTCTTCTTCCCATTGCTTATAAGAAGCACGATAACCTTTTGGACGATCAAAGGCTACTATAACATCAGGGGCAACTACGATTCTCGGTTTCCCTTCTACTGGATACCAAAATAAATCACCCGCCACAAACACCTCTCGTTCTCGATAAAGTATTTCTAAATTGGTTTTAATTTTAACGATATACTCGAATTGCAGGGTATTATCTGCCATAGGCTGACCATCTGATTCTGGGTAAAACAATTTAGGTTTTGTAAATCTTGCTTTTGGATTATAAGTCATATATCAACTTTTATTCATCAACGAAGTCCAATTTACACCAAATAACTGAAAATTACAAATGTTGCATTTCTGATAAAATTCTTGCTATCTTGTCCTCAAACATCAAGATATGCAAAGACGAAAATTCATTCAATCCTCTATGGTTGCTTCTACATTACCTTTCGCTGGCATTCAAGCAAAACACTCTAATTTACTTGAAAAAGGAAGAGAGCTCTACGAGGTTCGTACTTATGAAATGCGCTTTCGTGGTAGCTCAAAGCTACTGACAGATTTCTTAAAAAATACACTTCAAGAAGCTCTAAAAAGGGTAGGAGTGAACCACTTTCATTTATTCTCTGAGCTTGGAAAAACGACGCCTAGCAAAATTTGGGTACTCATCAGCTACCCTGATGCTGCGACCTATGTGCAAGCTCAAAACCTACAATCAGACGAAGAATTCGTCAAAGCGGCTGAGGAATATAACAACATTGCATTTGGAAATCATCCTTACGATCGCTTCGAATCTATGCTATTGTTAGCCTTCAATGGTATGCCTCAAATGAAAGTTCCTATTGAAAACGCAGGAATCTTTGAGCTAAGAACTTACGAAGGCTATTCTGAAGATGCCGTTCGCAGAAAAGTCAAAATGTTTGATGTGGAAGAAATTGAGTTATTTCTAAAAGTTGGTTTGCATCCTGTTTTCTTTGGCGATATGATTGCTGGTCCGCATCGCCCTGCACTTACTTATTTGCTGAATTTCAAGGACATGGAAGAACGTGATAAAAACTGGCAAGCATTTTTGAAGCATCCTGATTGGGATAAGATGAAAGCCGCAAAAGAGTATGAGAATACAGTTTCTAATATTCGCAGAGTGTTCTTAGAGCCAATGTAAAAGCCCGTATTTATGCTGGACAAATTTTTAGCATACCTTAAAAAGAAAAATTTATTTACTCAAGAGCAACCAATTTTGCTCGCAGTGAGCGGTGGCGTAGATTCAATATTGCTATGCCATCTTTTTCACCGAGCCAAGTTATCTTTT
Organism: Bacteroidota bacterium; assembly: GCA_039176995.1. GTDB lineage: Bacteria > Bacteroidota > Bacteroidia > Chitinophagales > Saprospiraceae > JAAUTG01. Next base: position 31,853 of record JBCDFY010000011.1, on the reverse strand, counting down.
GGTATTGCTCATTGTAATTTTACTTTACGCGGGGAAGAATCTGATAAGGACGAGCAATTTGTATCCGATTTAGCGCAGCAAGTGGATGTTCCATTTCATTCCATCCGCTTTGAAACCCTTAAGATTACTCAAGAACGCAAACAATCCATCCAAGAAGTCGCTAGAAATTTACGCTACGATTGGCTAGAACAAATTCGAGTAAAAGAAAGCTATGACTTCATCGCAACAGCACATCATTTGAGTGATTCTATTGAAACTGCATTGTTCAATTTCGGTAGAGGAAGTGGTATTCGTGGATTACATGGTATTCAAGCCAAATTTGGAAAAATTATTCGTCCCTTACTTTTTGCGACCAAGAAGGAACTGGAAGAATATACCAAAAAAGAGAACTTGACTTGGCGACACGATGCTTCTAATGATACTGATAAGTATAGCCGCAATAAGATTCGTCATCACATCATTCCAGCTTTTCAAGAAATCTGTCCCACTTTTGAGCAAAAAGCAGCAGAAACCATAGAGCACCTGAAAGCTGTTGAGCAGATATTTGATTGGAGTATTACTCATTTTAAAGCACAGGTTTGGTCAGAAAAAAATGAAAATAGCGTCATTGATTTAGAGAAATTGAGTTCTTGTCCAAGTCCTGAAACCATTCTTTTTGAGTTGGTTAAAACGCAAGGTTTCCATCGAAATCAAATCCCAAGAATGCTTGACAGTAAAATAGGAAGTCAATTTTTTTCATCTACACATGAGCTGTTAATTGATCGCAATCAATTGATTATCAGAGCGATGAATTCTATTGTTTCGCAAGAATTCATTATCATTTCTTCCACAACCTCTATTGCTTTAGAAGATGCTGAATTGAATTTTCAAATCCTAACAGAACTACCCGATCACTTTCCCAACGATCAGCATACTGCTTATTTTGACTACGACCAACTCACTTTTCCACTCAAACTTCGCCACTGGAAAGCAGGCGATCGTTTTCAGCCTTTGGGCATGAATGGGAAGAGTAAAAAAGTGCAAGATTTCTTTTCTGATCTAAAACTTAATCGCTTTGAAAAAGAGCAAGTTTGGCTGTTAGAATCCGACGGTAAAATTTGTTGGCTGCTTGCTTATCGAATGGATGAGCGATTTAAGTTGACTAAGAAGACTCAGAAGGTTTTAAGGATAGAAATAGGGTAGGAGGTTCGCAAGAAAATCTCTCCCTTTTTTCCCAAAATCGCCCATTCACCTGTCCGATTTCGGAACATCTCTATAATTGCAAAATCATAACTCATTGATTTTCAGAACCAATTATTTTTGGCATACCCCTTGACTTAATCTACGCAAAAGAAAATTGTTCGCATGGATCAAGTCATAGATAATAGCTTACAGCGGAAAAATAGGTTAAAACAAATTGGTCGAATATTGTTGATAGTAGCAGTGTTGGTCGCTGGATTTTTCTTGTTGCGCAATGTGCTGAAAACAACAGTAGATACAAGCAAATTTCGTACAGCAAAAGTGGAATTAGGGATGATGGAAAACGCGATTACAGCGACAGGTTTGGTCGTGCCAACTTTCGAGCAGCAAGTCAATGCAGCGGTCAATTCAGAAATCAAATCGGTTTATTTGACTTCGGGAGCAGAAGTAAAGCAAGGAGATTTAATTCTAGAATTGGATGAAGAATTTACGCAGCTAGAATTTGAATCACTGAAAGATGAAGTAGAATTGCGCAAAAATAACATCACTAAACTGCGCTTGGAATATGACAAAAACCTAAAAGAACTCGACTACGAAAATCAAATCAAGACACTGGAACTTTCTAGCCTACAAGCTCAACTCTCCGATAAAAAACGCTTGAAAGATATTGGCGGCGCAACGCAAGAGGAAGTAGAACAAGCCGAATTGACTTTGAAAATTGCACAATTGGAGCAAAAGAAGCTAAAAAATGAATTAGAATTCAAGAAAAACTCCATTACCAGCGATCGTCGCAATTTGGAACTGGAAATGATGATTCAAGAGAAGAAATTGCGAGAATTGCGCAAGAAATTGACGCAAACCAAAGTCGCTGCGCCACGAGATGGTGTGATTACTTATGTGAAAGAAGATATTGGTTTAAAAATCACGGAAGGAGATGTTTTGGTGCGCCTTGCCAATTTGGATGCCTTTCGTGTAGAAGCCTCTTGTTCAGATCGTTACGCGAATATTGTACAAGTTGGTTTGCCCGTTCGAGTACGCATCAATCGCAAAGATTTAGCTGGACGAATCACCTCTATTTTGCCAGCTATCGAAAATAATGCCATCTCTTTTATCACAGAATTGGAGGACAAAAGTAATGCCAATCTGCGCCCAGATATGCGCGTCGAAGTTTTCATTATTTCTGATCGAAAAGAACAAGTTTTAAAAGTCAAAAGTGGACCTGCTTTTAGAGGTGGTGTGCAGCAACCTGTTTTTGTCGTTCGTGGTGAACAAGCTTTCAAACAAACCATCAAAGTTGGATTGACCAATATGGATTATGTGGAAGTGCAGGGTGGATTAGAGGAAGGAGATCGGATTATTATTTCGGATATGAAAGAGTATGAGCATTTGGATATGGTGGAGTTGAAGTGATAGGAGATTTGAGGACACGGATTTAACGGATCGAACGGATTCATGTAGGTCGTGTGCAAGTGTAATCCTGAAAATTCTAAAATCTTGTAAATCCTGATTCTGACAAAAAAGAAATAATGAAAAACATAAATAGAATAATGAATATCGAACAAGAAATAACGAATTACGAAGTCTGCCAAGTAGGACGTGTACAGCACTTCAATATTCAATATTCAGTATTCATCATTCAATATTCCTTTGTGTTTCTTTGCGTCCTTTGTGGTTCAAAGCTCCAAGGGCAAACCTTACCCGATACTTTGAGTTTAAACCACCTACTCGAGCTAACCGCAACACATACCATACAAGAAAAAGAAGCTGCTCAAAATATATGGGTGGCGGAAGCCAATTTGGCGAGTTTGAAAGCAAGTTTGAAACCCCAGTTGTCGCTTTTTGGAAACATCCCTAACTTTCAAAGAACCGTAAGTGAAATTGTGCAACCTAATGGGACAATACAGTTTCAGCCGATTTCTTATAACAATTCATTTGCAGTACTGTCTGCTAATCAACGTATTGCGAAAACAGGTGGGCGTGTCTTTGTGCAATCCAGTTTGCAACGCTTCGATGACTTTGCGAATGATTTTACCCAATATAATGGGAATCCAGTTCGCATTGGAATTTTCCAGCCGCTTTTTGCTTTCAATGAATGGAAATGGAATCAAGAAATTGTGCCGCTAGAGCTAGAAGAAGCGAAGAAGAAATACGCCTTTGATGTGGAGCAAGCGAAGACTTTAGCAAGTGGGTTGTTTTTTGATTTATTACTGGCTTACAATGATTTAGAAATTGCCATTTCCAATGAAAATAGCATTCAAACGCTTTTCACTATTGCTGAAGAACGCTACGAATTAGGTAAAATATCAGAGCGTGATTTGATTCAATTGGAAGTGGAATTGGCATCGGCGGCAAGTTCAAAAAAAGCGGCTCAACGAGATGTACAGCGTATTTCAACTGATATTTTTGCTTTTCTCGGTATGGAAAATGCGCGTTTGTTGATTCCCCGCTTGCCCGAAGAAATCAAGACTTTAGATATTTCTGAAGAACAAGCCCTGAAAGAAATGGCGGCTAATCGCTTCGAGTTCATTTCTGCTCAAATTGAGCAAACGATAGCTGAAAGAGAACTCGACAGAGCCCAAAAAGACAATGGAGTACAAGTGGACATTACCGCTTCCGCAGGTTATGTCGGAAGTGCGAAAACGCTTGATCCAGTTTATTCGATGGCGCGCGATGAGCAAGCTATCAGCGTACAATTTAACATCCCTATTCTGGATTGGGGACAGCGAAAAGAACAAATGAAAATAGCAACGATCCAGAAAGAATTCACCCGACAAAAAGTGCAGCAAGATCAATTGCAACTCCGCGCGAGGGTTCGACAAGTGCTCAATCAATTCGAGAGCCTTCAAGAGGAGGTGCAGTTGGCTGCCAACATTCAAAATTTAGCGAGCAAACGCTACCAGATCAGTACGGAAAGTTATGTTTTGGGTGCAATTAGTTTAACAGAATTAACACTTTCCCAGAGAGAGAAAGATCAAGCTAAACGCCAGTATGTCAATGTGTTGAGTCAGTATTGGCAAGTGTATCAGCTTTTGAAAATGAATACTTTGTATGATTTTGAGAAAGGGGAAAAGATAAGATGAAGGAGAGGTCAGAAGACAGAAGTCAGACCATTTCATTGTCAGATATATCAGCATACAATCTAACTTTTTACTTAATTCTTAACTAGAAATTATTTTAAGTAATGAAGCATAATTTTAAAAACCTAGAGATTTGGAAACGTTCTCGTAAGCTGGTTAAAAAAGTATATATAATTACACGTCAGTTACCAAAGGAAGAACTTTTTGTGTTGACCGCTCAAATCAGAAAATCTGTCGTATCCATGCCTTCCAATGTTGCCGAAGGTTGTGGAAGAGGTACAGATAAGCAGCTCGCTCATTTTCTGGATATTGCCATAGGCTCTAATTGCGAATTAGAGACACAAATCTATTTGTGCTACGATCTAACATACATCAATAAAGAACAGCAAGATACCTTAGTTAAAGAATTATCGGAAATTAGGAGAATGATGCTTAGTTTCAGAAACGGATTATCAGTTTAATTAACACTGGTCGCCTGACTTCTGACTTCTCGCATCTGACTTCTCAAAAAAGAAAATATGATTTCACTACAAAACATCAACAAAGTCTATCGCACCAAGACGATAGAGACCTTGGCTTTAAACGACATCAATTTAGAGGTCAAGGAAGGAGAATTTTTATCCATTATGGGACCTTCGGGTTGCGGCAAAAGTACCTTGCTCAACATCATTGGTTTGATTGATGAACCGAGTTCGGGAAGTGTGAAAGTAGCGGGACAAGAAATAAATGCTAATCAGAAAAATATTGCTGCCTTCCGCAATCAAAATTTGGGTTTCATTTTTCAAAGTTTTCACCTAATCAATGATTTATCGGTGCGTGATAATGTGGAGTTACCTTTGATTTATAGAAATGTGAGTGGCAAACAACGTCGCGAAATGGCAGAGCAAGCACTAATTTCTGTAGGATTGAAAAACAGGATGAAGCACTTTCCAAGCCAGCTTTCTGGTGGACAAAAACAGCGGGTCGCCATCGCTAGAGCAATCGTCGGGCAACCTAAAATCCTACTAGCAGATGAGCCAACTGGAAACTTGGATAGTGTAATGGGAAATGAAGTAATGGACATTTTACTGGGCTTAAATCAGGAGCGCAAAACCACCATCGTGATGGTAACGCACGACGAGCGTATGGCAAAGAAAACCCATCGCTTGATGCGACTTTTTGATGGTAGTCAAGTGGATGAGTCGGTCTTGTTAGTGAATAAATAACTTGCTGTTGGCTATTAGCTATTGGCGGTTAGCAAGATATGAATCTAGCTAATGGCTAACTACTAGTTGCCAAAAGCCAAATCAAAAAAAATGTTTCAAAACTACTTCAAACTCGCAGTAAAAGTCCTCGGTCGAAGGAAGTTCTTCACCTTCGTCAGTCTTTTTGGCATTAGTTTCACACTCATGGTGCTGATGCTGTTGACTTCATTTTTGGATGCACAATTAGGCGCAAATAAACCCTTGACAGAAAAAGATCGAATGGTATTTTTTGATAGAGGCGTAATGAAATATATGCGCTTGGATACGATTTGGGAAATCGACTCGACGCTTTTGGATGGCGTAATGGTTTACGACTCCACCCTACAAACCGAAGAGAATCAAGAATCGTATTCTTCTTCTTCTGTCGGTTGGTATCTACTGAATGAATATTTGCGAGATTTGGAGCAGGTGGAAAGATACAGTTTCTCTAGTGGAGGTCGAACTTTCGATTTCTTTTTGAATGGTAAAAAGATGAGCCTTTCTGGTAATTATACGGATGCTGGCTTTTGGCAAATTTATGACTATGATTTTGTGGAAGGGCAAGCCTACGGTGTACAACAAATTGATAATCAAGCACAAGTAGTTATTCTGAACACAGAGACAGCAGAAGGTTTTTTTGGAACATCAAGCAATGTAGTTGGCAAAACGGTTGACTTGCAAGGGAAGAGCTACGAAGTGGTCGGTGTGGTGAAAAGACCGAGTACAGCAGTAAGTGCTTTGAATAGTGATGTATTTTTACCTATCACGCACATGAATCCGAGGCGTTTTGAAGGACAGGACTTTTTAGGTTCTTTTGAAGCCGTTTTTATGACTTACCAAGCCAATCAAAAAGAAGAAGTCATTGCAGAACTCAAACGAATCGGTGAAGATATGCAAATGCCCAATCCAGAAGAATACAATCGTTTGATTATCAAAGGAAAAACCTTTAGTGAAGGCTATGCTTCCGAAATCTTGGAACAAGATGAACCTAAGAAAAGTAAACGCATCATGATCTTAATATTAGCAGGCTTACTTTCATTATTTGTATTAATTCCTACTCTTAATTTGATCAACCTCAACATCAGTCGAATCCTAGAACGCTCTGACGAAATTGGGGTTCGCAAAGCCTTTGGCGCAACTTCAAGACACATTTTGACCCAATTCGTCTTTGAAAATATCATTCTGACTTTCATTGGTGGTATTATTGGTTTAGGGCTGGCACTTCTAGCACTCAATATTTTCAACAGAAGCAAAGCATTAGGGGACGTAGTGCTTCATTTTAATTTCAATGTCTTTTTATGGAGTCTGTTCATTTGTCTCCTATTCGGCATTCTTTCAGGCGTTATCCCCGCTTTCCGTATGTCCAGAATGAACATTATTAATGCACTAAAACAGAACCAACTATGATAAAGCACTTATTTACCTTAATGTGGAATCGCAGAAAAAAGAACTTCTTGCTCTTCCTAGAGATATTCGTCTCCTTCTTAATTTTGTTTGCGGTTCTATCCTTCGTGACTTACAATATCCGTAACTACAATGAACCTTTGGGCTATAATATTGGAGAGACGTGGATGGTTTATCAAAGTATTGATCCAGAGGCTACCGATACGCTAGAATGGGCAGAAACGAAGAGACGTCTGCGTCAAGAATTACTTTCCTTGCCTGAAATAGAAGCAGTTTCTTTTATGGGAGCAGTAACACCTTTTGGCAATAGCAATTGGGCAACAGGTCATGATGGAAATGACTTTGAGTTGTTCACTTACTTAGCAATGGCAGACGAACATTATGCAAATGCCGCTAATTTGAATTTGGTTGAAGGTCGTTGGTTTTCAGAGGATGATAAAGATGTTAAATATCCACCTGTGGTTATTTCTAAAAAACTGCGAGATGCAGCCTTTCAAGAGAATCCAGTCATTGATAGTATCTATTATGTAGATGACGGAGATCGAGAGAGTAGAATTGTTGGTGTAATTGATCATTATAAATATACAGGCAATTTCAAGACAGAAGAACCCATGACGTTCATCTATCAATCTATGGAAAACATTGAGTCAAACAATATTAACCTTCGACTCACACCCAATGTAAGACCTGAACTGGAAGAAGAGGTGAATCAAATTATTGCGCAGGTGACTAAAAAGCAAAATTTTAGAATAGATCGTTTAGATTCTGAGCAGAAATTAGCCAATCGCTCCACTTGGATTCCTCTAATTGCGCTCCTAAGCATTAGCGGATTTCTGGTATTGAATATCGCTTTAGGCTTATTTGGTGTCGTTTGGTTCAATGTCAATAAGCGCAGAGGAGAAATTGGTTTGCGCAGAACTGTTGGAGCAACTAAAGCGAGTATCACACGGCAATTTATTACTGAAATTTTGCTAGTTGCTGTAATTGGTATTTTGGCAGGCGCATTTTTCTCTGTACAAGTTCCTATTCTGAAAGTCATTGATATTGAGTCGATTAACTTTATTTATGCGATGCTGTTTTCGACTGGAATCATTGTTTTAATTGTTTTGTTGTGTACATTCTATCCGAGTTATCAGGCTTCTTTGATTGCGCCTGCGGTGGCTTTGCATGAGGAGTAAGTATGAAGTTACGTGAACCAATAATTTCACTATCTTGTTTTGATAAAAATTAAATTTTATGCAAACAGCCGCACTAGTAGATCGAATTGTTCGGACACCTGACATTTGTGGAGGTAAAGCTCGTATTGCTGGTCATCGGATACGAGTAAGAGACGTTGTCAATTGGATAGAACTATTCGGAAAAGGAGTAGATGAAATTGCTCATGAGTATGACCTAGAGCAAGCTGATGTTTATATGGCTTTAGCCTATTATCATGCTAATAGAAGGATTCTTAAAGAAGAATGGAAAGAAGAGGATGCTTTAGTTAAGCAGATGAAACAGAAATATCCTTCTCGTTTAAATGCAATTCGCAAAAATGGCTGAGCTTAAATTTTATTTGGATGAACATATTCCTAAAGCTGTTCTCAAAGGCTTAAAAACTAGAGAAATAGATGCGATAAGCTGCATAGAAGCTGATATGCGAACTGCAAAAGATGAAGAACATTTGCTTTATGCTGGAAGAGATGGCCGAGTAATCGTAACTTACGACAATGATTTTCTTAAGCTCCATAATGAGGGAAAAGGACATGCTGGAATTGCCTTCGCTCCTAAACCACTATCCATAGGTGAGATGATCAGTACTTTGCTTTTAATGTATCAAGTATTTGATAAGGAAGATATGCTTAATCAAGTCGAGTTCATCTAAATATTATTGGGCTTACAATATCCAATGTACAGACTTTGCAGTAGTGTAAACATTGGTTTGAATAAAATGGTACTTTTTATTCAAACCAATTTCCATATCAATCCAATGCCCGATAAGAAGTCTTACAATTCACACAAACTAGCGCATTTTTTTGCTGCTGCTTCTTAGCTTTCAACAAACGATTATTGGCATAATTTTGAATCCAGCCTAGGCGATTATTATTACTATTGGCATCGAAATGGTGGTTGTTGATAGACTCAAAAAGTTGACCACCGTATTCGTATCTGCCCCAACCATTTGGATTTTGTTCAACTAGATTTGTATTGGAAGAAGTTCGCTTTTTTCCTTGGAAAAACTGCTTGAAAAATTGTGTGACCTTCATAGTTGTAATGATTTAATTATCATTTTAATTACAGCTTTTAGAACGGCATAAATCCTACAAAAGACGAGCTAAATTGCTGATTAACAGTATTTTTATCTATCAAATAACATAAATACAACTTGTATTATTTTGTAATGATTTTGTGAAGAATAGTAAGAAATCTAAACATTAATTCCTGACTTTTTGAATTGTACTACATCGTCTTATTCAAGAAAATCTAAAATTTAAAAATGAATCAACTGATTATTTTAGTTGTTATCACCTGCGTGATGACTCAAGTGAGTTTTGCCCAAAAAACACTAGAGACTCCTTTATCAAGAGAGGACATGAAAACAGATCTGGAATGGTGTCGCAAGATCCGTGATGCAGCTAATTCAGGCGTTTATAAATACCGCACGCCTGCTGAAATAGATAGTATCTATCATTGGGCGACACAAGAAATTGAGCAATTCAATACCGTGGGTGATTTTTATAACATTATCAACACGATTACTGATTTTGAAGGTAGCTTACATAATACGACTCAACTGCCGCGTAAAATCTCGAAGAATTTGCGTTCTGAAATCAATGGATATTTTCCTTATCCGATTAAGCTCATTGAAGATGAAGTTAGAATCAATATAGAAGGGAAAAGCCTCCCACTGGGCTCAAAAATACAGACGATTAATGGCAAAAAGATAGAAAAAGTGCTTACCAATTTTTATAAATATTACGCGACTGATGGCTTCAATTTGACAGGAAAAACCATCGGTATTAACGAAAATTTTAGCCTTTACTATCGATTTCACTATGGCAAAAAAGAAGAATTTGAAATTACTTATCAACTCATTAATCAAGATGAGGTAAGGACAGCATCTATTAAAAGTGTAGGTTATAAAGAGTATTATCAGAATTTTGATCAGCGATACTCTAAGAAAATTGATTTTTATACTTACGCTGGAAGTAAGGATTTCAAGAAAACAAAAGACTTATACCATTTTCAAATAATAGATCATCAAATCGCCCAATTGACAATCAATACGTTTTTGATTGGTTGGCATGCGAAAGATCCTAAACACTTAGAATATACTCAGTTTCTGGATAGCATTTTCACAATTTTGCAAGAACAGCAAATCCTTAACCTCATTGTTGATGTTCGACATAATGGTGGAGGAAGCGATCCTAACGACTTAGTCACTTACAGCTATCTCACAGATCGAAATTTCATGGAAAACAAGGAGGCTTGGATTGCTTTTCAGAAAATACCTTATTATCGACATATCCGAAAAGAGGTATTCTTTTTATTCAAACCCATTGAAAAAATATTGTCAAATCAAGGCATACCAGATGCCTTTCCTGATGATCGAAATGGTCGATACTATCAGGATGCAAAGAGTCCAGATCACTTAGTCAGAACTCCAAAACCGAATGCCTTCAAGGGGAAGATTTACCTATTAGTGAGTCCAACAACTGCTTCAGCAGGTAGCCTATTTGCTGCGATGGTAGCAGGTAATGAAAATACAATCGTGATTGGAGAGGAAACACAAGGAGGTTACTACGGTCATAATGGACATATCCCAATTCGGTACTGGCTACCCAAATCTAAGATACGAATGATGTTCTCTATTGTAAATTTAGAACAAGATGTACCTGAAAAAGCCAGCCAGCCATTTGGCAGTGGAGTGATGCCTGACTATGAGGTTGAACAAAGTTTAGAAGGTTTTTTAAACCAAAAAGATACAGTTTTAGATTATACTTTAAACTTGATTAGGAAAAACAAACAAGTAGGAGAGAAGGGAACGAATACTCAGAAGTAATGGTTTATTTTGATATTAGGCTACTAAAATGTGTTCAATAACTAAATCCTAATTAGTGAAAGCAACCTATACACAAAAGAGTCAAGAAATCATTTTCCATAATAATACCTATGAAGCAAGCGATCTCTATCGGTATTTAAGAAGAGAAGATGTCTTGATTTTGTTGAATCGTTTACCTGTAGAAGAATATGCACACTTGAAAAGTGTCACCTTCAAAACCTGTGAAGGTGCAGATGCTTATGGATTTGTTTATCACCGCAGACCAACAGGTATTGTTATTTGCGATCAATCCAGACGAACAACTATCCGAACTATATCTGCAAAACGTGGAAGCTTAGAAGAGTTTGGCGCATTGAACAATATAAAGTGGCCAACTTTAGCGATTAGAAGATATCTTCTGTATCATACTTTCTTACATGAATTGCGACACACCCAGCTGCTCGAAAATGGGAAAAAGAGAACACGAGATAAAATGCCACTAGAAAAACAAGCAAATGAATATGCTGATTATTGGCGTGGAGAATTGTATCAAAATCATTTTGAACATCCTGATCCTGTTCATAATTTACCTTCTGAAGCGGAGAAAGAACGTTTGCAGCAATATTGGCCAAAAGCGATGGAATATTTGCAAAAAGGAATGCGATACAAAAACCGAAAAGATGATCGAAATGCGCTTTTGAATCATGAACAAGCTATCCAAAAAATCAAGCTGTATCATGGTGATTTAGCTATTGAAAATGAAGATATTAAGAAAATGAGTTGGAACATAATAGGACCTCATTATAGCCTCTTCAATATGGATTTGGGGGCTACTGATGATGCAAATACTTATGAGAAAGTAGTGGAATTGCTCAAAGAGCATTGTGAAATTGAAATAATAAACGAAGACAATTACTTTGAACTACTGAAAGTTGATGTTAATGAAGATGAGTACAGAAAGAAATTTAGATTCATAGATTTCGAGCTTCAAGAAGCAGAATTTCAGCTTTGTTGGGCAAAAAACTATAAAACAAATCTACAAATGATAAAGCCCGAAATGATTACTGAAAGGCATTTGAATCTATTTGATGAGATAAAGGCATTGATAACACAAATTTTGAAAAAAAAGCATGAAAAAAATTGAGCAAAATTTCATACTCAACCAATATCGCAGTGGTATACAAAGCTATACAGACTTTACGAAAGATGTTGGCTTGTGGGCTTCTGAAAAATACGTTTTTGAAAAGTATTTGAAGCCTAGTGATCGAATTTTAGACTTGGGTTGCGGAACAGGACGAACGACTTTTCCGCTTTATCAGTTGAGCTATGAAAATATTCGAGGTGTTGATTTAACGCCCGAAATGATTGAATCTGCAAAGGCACTAGATACTCATTTTGAACTTGATATCAATTTTCAAGTTGGAGATGCTACAAATTTAGCATTGGAAGACAGTCATTTTAATGCCGTGATTTTTTCCTTCAATGGTATCATGTCTATTCCTAGCCAAACCAATAGAAACCAAGCCTTACAAGAGATTCATCGAGTCTTGAAAAAAGATGGAATTTTCATTTTTACGACGCATGATCGGGATAAGGAGGAGGAATACTTAACCTTTTGGAAGGAAGAAAAAGCACGTTGGGAAGCAAAGGAACAAAACCCAAGATTGTATGAATTTGGAGACTTGATTACAGATTCAAAAAATGAGAACAGCGAAATATTTATTCATATTCCAAATCAAGCAGAAGTAGAAAATTGGCTAATGAATCATGGATTTGAAGTTTTGGAAACTTTTTACAGAAGCGACCGCTTTGAGGAAAGCGAAGCTGTAAAAGCAAAATCTGGGGAGTGTCGCTTTTGGGTAGCAAAGAAAATTTAATCCAACTCCATTTTAAAATTTGGAACTTCTAGTTTTTGTGTACCCTTGTATAAGTCTACCATTTGCACCTCCAAATCCAAAGTATGTAGATAGAAGGACTTATCTAAACCAATGGCAGACGTCATTTTCCAATAAGCAGCATCTTCTCGATAAAGAATATCTACAATTGGACGGTATTGGTCAATTAGAATATATTCCTTGAAAGAAGACAAGGAACAATACTTTCGGAATTTATCACTTCGATCGTAGCGTTCCGTTGATTTTGATAATACTTCAACTACTAAAATTGGATTAGTGACAGCATTAGGGTCTTGTTCTGAAGTTTCGATATCACCACAAATAAGCATCGCATCTGGATAGACGAAAGAATTTCCTCGCTCAACGCGAACTCTTAAATCGCTATTAAACGGACGGCAGTTTTTGCTCTTCAGATTCGCTCCATTATTGAGTAGAGTAACCATATTAGTTCCTAGTGTAGAGTGATTAATCGTACCATCACTCATAGCCCTAATAATACCGTCTTCGTATTCATAGCGTTCCGCTGAGCTTTCTTCTAACGCCAAATATTCAGCGATAGAGTAGTATTGTTGTTTTGCTACTGCTGTCATCTATTAAAATTTGCAAATTTGAAACAAAAATAATCCTTTTATGACTGTATCGCAATCTCAAGCTACATCACTAAAGAATAAAGAAACCTCTTCTCATCGCATCATTCTTAAAACATTTAAAATCCATAAAAATGAGAAAGATCACTTTGATTGTAGTTGCTTTATTGAGTTCCTTTTCTTGTTCACTTGCGCAAAAAGCAGATAATTTTTCCTTTACCTCTAAACAAGTCATGAACTTTTATCAAACAATGATTGAAGAAATAGAAGCGATTGATACAGAAGCGATCGCCGTACGAAACAGCAAGAAAAAAGTATCTTGGAAAGAGTACAAAGAATACCATGAGGCGCAGTTCAAAATGATAAAAACCGATCAAGCGTTCAAGACAAAATTTCATGCTTTTGCCCGTGGGTTTAGTAATGGACATTCTCGTTTTCGATTTCATTTTCCTACACAAAATGTGCAAAAGAAACCAAAGAAGATCAGCATTGAAATTGGCTATACTTTTCCTGAGACTAGCTTCTTTGATTTAGCCTCCAAGAAGACCATTACGCACATCAATGGCCAAGCAATCGAACAGGTTTTTAAGCATTTTGAGGACTATGAGGTCTCTGCAAATACAACCATTCGCAGTCAATTTTATTTCAAGCGACGTCTTGAAAGCGGGCAATTGATGATAGATGGAAAAATAGCAGAAAACCTCACTTTTGAAGATGGTAGCCAATCAAAAATCGCTTATGAAGCCGTAACTAATCAGGACGATCCATTGGCCGCTTACTATGGGAAAATTGAAGTAAAACATTATGAAGATTGGAAAAGAGTAGCAGTCGGGTATAAAGTTGCACTATTGCAGAAAGAAAATATTGCGTTGATAAAGATCAAAAATTTTATCTATCCGAATCGCTCTAAACATGGATTGAGGTGTGAAGGAAGTGATGCGCCTGATTCTACACAATGTGCAGATATACAACTCCTTAGAAAAGCATTAATAGATATTGATGAAAAAGTGGATTATCTCATTTTTGATTTGCAAAATAATCCAGGTGGTAACGAAAATTCAGTATTCTTAGCAGAATTTTGTCCCAAGCCTTTCATGGATTTGGCGGTAGAGTATCGTAAAGTGCCATTTTTGGAAGATGACTATTTGCGTTCTTATATTTTTTATGGTTCAAAACGGGCCGAGAAGTGGTTTAAAGAATTGAAAGCTAACGGCATTTATGCCAAAACAGAAGAAGGAGCGTTTCTACCTGCTCGTGCAGACTTTTGTCAAGGTGCAAAAAACTGTGCTCTTGTTTCTATAAGACCTAATTATGCTGATGCGTATCACTTCAAAAAATACTACGTCTTGATAAATGAAGCAACAGCAAGTTCTGGTGATGATTTCACTTATCGAATGAAGGATTTTGGTAACGCGACTATTGCTGGACAAACGCAAGCTGCTGATTTGACCTACGCAACTATAAATATTATCTTCTATCAAGATAAGGCAGGAACAATTCAGCGCATCTATGGAGACGGAAAAATAGAAGGAGTCATAATTGCAGAAATTACCATTCCACTTTCTCGTTCTGTGGATGAAAATGGAAAGATGTTACAAGGTAATCCACTCTTACTAGACATTCCTGTTCATCTAACAAAAGAAAACTTTGAGCAAAGAGAAGAAAGCGTGTTGGGAGCGGTGTTAGTAGATATTGAGAAGCAAGAGAACTAAGAGTATATTTAAACTTCATAGTGCTGATAAGCAACACTTTATGAACCTACTATTGAAAGAACTTGCTCATTTCCCAATAGCTATCGGGAGCTAAACTCTCAATTTCTTTCTTAGACAGAACCACAAATTGCTGGTTGTCAGTTAAATTAAATTCCAAACATATTCTAAATAATTAAGAGAAGCGTATTTGTAGATGTGCTTCTCTTAAATTAATCAAACCACACTTTGCATCAACAATGCACAAACCAAAGCCCCATAAGTACCCAAAGCATAACCCAAAACTGCCATCAATACACCAACAGGCGCGAGTGCAGTATCGAAAGCCGCAGCAACGACAGGCGCAGAAGCTGCACCACCGACATTAGCTTGGCTACCTACTGCGATAAAGAAATAAGGCGCACGAATAATGATTGCGACGACGACTAATGTCAAAACATGAATCATCATCCAAATCAAGCCAATGATGAGCAATCCTGCGTTTTCTTTATCAAAAATTTCGCTCAAATCCATTTTCATGCCAATCGTGGCGACAAGAATGTAGATAAAAATAGTTCCCCAACGCGAAGCTCCAACGCCTTCTAGCTTTCTAGCTTTAGTGAAGGATAATACAAACCCTATCGTGGTGGCAATGACGATGAGCCAAAAGAAGGGAGACATTAAAGAGTGTAATTTCATTGCTTCTAAAGTTACAGATCGCTGCTCCATGAAAGGCGTAATTACATCTGCACCGAAATGAGAAACCGCAGTTCCTCCAAAAGCGACGCCCATCAAAATAAGGGTAGTCGTAACTGTTGGAATTCTTTCAATACTCGCTCGATAATTAGCTACTCTTTCTTTCAGTAAATTAATTGCAGAATTATCCGCACGAAGTCTTTTATCAATTCGATCTGAAATATTGATACCATATAATAGGAAGCCCAACCAAATATTTGCCACCAAAATATCTACAATCACCATGATGCCAAACAGATTATCACTCACCTCAAATATCTCTTTCATAGCAGTTTGGTTTGCGCCACCTCCAATCCAACTGCCCGCAACAGTTGAAAAACCTCTCCAAAGATCATCGGAAGCGAAAGGCAAGAGATCAGGAAAAAGGTTAGTGACAATAAGCAGAGCAACGGGTCCACCTAAAATGATACCCAAACTAGCCGCCAAAAACATCACAATGGCACGCCATCCCAAATTGACGATGCCTTTTATATCTATACTGATGCACAACAAAATCAAACAAGCAGGCAACAGATAACGCGAAGCCACAAAATACAAGCGCGAAGAAACTGCTTCGCCATTTGCACCTGCCCATTCTGGCGAAATCAATCCTAGTGGCCACCTCAACAAAGCAGGAATGAAATACGCCAACAGCAATATCGGTATATATTTATAGAATCCTTTCCAAAACTTATGCTCTGAATTGGACGTCCAAAAGATGAGTGCAAGTACGCCCATCAGGATTCCAAAGGTAATGGCGTCGTTCGTAAAGAATGGTTGCATAGTTGTTTGTTAGTTTTTGCTTTGTTGCTTGCTGTGATGTTTGAAATAGCTGGATCAAACAACCTGTCATTGCTCAGAATACCACTCCTTCAAAGTCTCCCGTCCCATTTTCCCCTGTGGTGTATAATCATGTGAATTATAGCCTTCTCCGCCTTCCATATTAGGAAACCATTTCCACAAGAAACCACCTTGCCACCAATCTTCCTTCCAAAAGGTTTCAAAAAGAGCTTGGTAGGCATTGGCTTGCGCTTGTTCGTTGATGGGCAATGATTTTACTTTTGCTTCCAGTTCCCAAGTGTTAAATGCACAGCCATCTACGCTCAGGTAACCAAATTCGGTAAAGATAATAGGACGATCTACTTCTTTCTGAAAAGTTTTGATTTCTTCAAAAATAGGCTGCCATTCTTTTTTCAGATTTTTTACTCTTGGTGTTTCATCTGGAAGTAGCGGGAAGTAAGCATTGATACCAACATAATCGAGAGCATCCCAAAAGGGGATAAGTGGATAGGCATCCCAATTAGCAGCATATACCAATTTTCCTGAGTAGATTGCTCGAACTTTTGCAATCAAATCTCGCCAAAAGGCTTCTCGCTTCTGCACACCAATTTTAAATTCTGTACCGATGCAAAATAATTCTACGCTTTGCTTTTCTGCAACTTCAGCCATCAGCAATATATATTTTTCATAGCCTTCTTCCCAACTCTTCCAATTTCCTTCACGCTCAAAATCCAACTCACCTGTCCAACTTCCCGGTACATAAACTTGCGGCTTGAGCATTACATTAATATCATGTTCTTCTGCCAAGCGAATTGTTTCTTCTACACCTTCCATGCGTTCTCCCCACCACTGTCGATCACTACCGTAATAGACATTGGGATCTCCAACCTGTGTAAATCCGTAAGGAACTACGGCAATCCAATCTGCACCAACATCATTGATTGGAGGCATTGGATTGTCAGGAAAGACACGCGGTGGTGCAACAAAGGTAAGTCCTTCCATTGGCTTATTAGTACCAAAAGATTCGTGAGCGGGGTGGGGGGCTTCCTCTATATTTTGTGGCTCACATTTCAGTATCAAAAGGCTCAAACTCAATAAAATTATCGTAATTTTCATGGTCTAAAGATAGCAATTTGATGATTTTCAAAGAATTGGCTAGTGGAAAGTACGGTTTTAATATATTATCAAATATAGAATGGTTAAATTATTAAAAATGTAAATATTTTTAATTTTTATTAAAATATTTGCATCGAAAGATAGCTTACCATACATTTGTACTATCAAGCAAAACAATAAAGATTGTTTTTTCATGTCAAATGTTTGAAAGGGTTGAGAAAGTAAAGATCAAAAATCTAAAATAATTAATTGATTTGAATCCTTTAATCCTTCAACATAATCATAATACTGTAAGGTGATGAAATTGGCAGCCATGCCCTCTTGTCTCGGGGGTGAGGAAACTGGGATAAAGATTGTACCAATGTTGATGCGAGTCAATATTGGTATGACACTAACCACCTCGTGAAGGTTCGACTCCTTCCCTTACAGCGAATAAGGATTGTAAATATTAGACCTTATTCTAAAAATAAGAATCTCTACATTTTGGCTTTGTTATCGGTAAGCTAGAATTGGATATTTGTTTTTTAGGATAATCAGTATCATCTTCTGGAAAATATTTCTCAATCCTTAGCAACACTGTAAGGTGATGAAATTAGGCAGCCATGCCCTCCTGTCTCGGGGGTGAGGATTCTAGGATAAACGCAGCATAGTGGATTGACCACCAAACTTCTAGTTTGTGTTGTGGCTAACTACCTCGTGAAGGTTCGACTCCTTCCCTTACAGCCAACAAGGGTTGAAGAATTATATTTCTTCAGTCCTTTTTTCATTCCTGTCAAACAAGCTACTGGAAATTTCGTATATATTTACGCGAATCAACTCCTAAAGTCCTTTTTAGCGCGCTCGAATCAACAAAAACGACTCACTACGGATTTCCTTACATGGACTTATTTTACATTCTGCGGATTCTCTGGAAGAAGAAATGGTTATTAATTGCGGTAGCTATTGGTACTACTGCATTGACCTACTTTCTTGTAAAACTCTTGCCACCTGAATTCAAATCAGAAGCCGTCATTTCCACTGGGGTAGTGCAACGTTGGGCAATAGAATTGGAGCGCGATAATCCTTTTGTTCAACAATTTCAAGTTAATAGCCAATTTAGTAATTTCACTACACGTTTGCAGTCACGTACAAGTATTCGCCATTTGACTTATGATCTCCTGCGCCATGACTTGACCGCTCTATTGAATGGAGGTTCCCCTTTTCAGGAACTAAATGAAGAAGAGTGGCAATTTGAAGAACAAAAAGCCGGAGCAATCCTTAAAATTTTAGATGATGAAAATATTCACATCAATCCAGGCAGGGAAGATGAGCCTCGATTAAGGAAAGTAGCAAAAGCATTTGGTTACACCTTCAAAGACCTTTCAGAACGTTTTAATATCTATCGAGAAGGAAATACAGATTATTTAAAAGTAATCGGAAAAGCAGATCACGCAGAAATGAGTGCTTTTTTAGTCAATACATTATCCGAAAATTTTACTAAAAGCTACAATAACGAAAAGGTTCTACAAGAAAATATTTCTGTCTCCTTTTATTTAGATTTAGCGAAAGAAAAGAAGCGGCAAGTGGATAGCCTGGGCAGCCTGGTCTCGCAATACAAAAGAGCGCGACGCATCGTGGATTTAGAGGAAACTGGAAGTTCCCTTATCGCTGAGCGTAAAGACTTAGAGGTGGCAAGAGAAGAAGAACGTAAAAATATCAAAGGACTTCAGAAGGCGGTGGATGGATTGAACAGTGTGCTAAAAACAGAAGGATTTGAGTTGCACCGAGAAGAAACCGAAAGTCTTTTGTTGCGGGAGAAACTAGGGCAATTGAAAGAAGAAAAGGGAGACTTATTGCAGCGTTACAATCTACAAGGGCGATCTAATATAGATTTGCAATTAGAGATTCAGGAAAAAGATGTAGCGTTAGACGCGCAAATTAAAGAATTAGCCGAAGACCGAATTAGACGAGAAAATAGAGCAGAGCGTACTAAAGAATTGAGTGATATTTATAGAAGAAAACTAGAAGCAGAAATTGATCTGATTCTTGCGGAAGAGAGTGTTATTTCACTTAATGAAGCACTAGGAGGAATAGAACAGCGAGCAGTTAGCTTCGTAACTGACGAAACGGTACTCGAACGTTTAGAGGGCGAAAAAGTAATCCGAACAGAAGAGTATCTTAACATTGTAGATAAAATGAATGAGGCCCGCCGAATTGCATTAGCAGCCACAACACCGCTTTCCATTATCGAGTATGGTGAAATTCCTGAAAAACCAGAAAGTTCTAAAGGGAAGATTATCGCTGTTTTAGGAGGAATTGTAGCTACTGGAGCAGTCGCTTTACTTCTAATTTTCTTGAATTTGTTTCGAGATTATCAAGAAAAGGAAAAGTAATTGCTAAGGATTAGAAAGGTCAGAGATCAGACGCTCAACACTTATAGCCAGCGATTTAATCATCAAAAAATAATCTAAACATGTTTTTACTTTTGCGACCTCAATCATTGACAACTTAGAGCTACAATTAAATGATTATCAATTATTTACAATTCAGTAAAACAATGAAAAACTCAAGCTATACCTTTCTATTTATTCTTTTTTTACCTTTTTTTTTGCAAGCTCAATCCAGTTACGAAGCTGCAACGATTTATCTAAACGACGGCAGCAAGCAAGAAGGATTTATTAACAGAACTGATTTCAAAAGGATAGGAGAGGAGGTTGAATTTAAAACTAGCCTTGATTCAGAATCTTCAAAGCACACCATCAACAGCATTGATGGTTTCAAATTTAAAGAAGACGGTCTCGAGTTCATAAAAACTAATTTTCATACTATAACTATCAATAAATACGGAGAAGAAACCAAAATTCCTTTGCAAAGATTCTCGAAGGTACTGCTTCAATCAAATTCAATTAATATTTATAAAGTTGAACTAAATAGAAATGACTACAACTTTGAGATTTTAGGTAGCAAAGACTACTTGTATGTCGTTGCTAAAAATAAAGATACATTGCAGTTAGATGTACTTAAAGGTGAAAAAAATGGTACAGCTCTAGTTGCTAGTAAGCGTTATAAGGGAAAGTTAAAATACATATTTGCCGAATGTCCTAATTTAGATACAGAAAACGTTTCCTTCAAAGATAATTCAATCATCAATGCTGTCAGAGAGTACTACGAATGTATTGGTTCTCAAGAAGAATCCAAAGTAGTTTCTAGCAACAGAAAGTTAATTGTAGAAAATAGGGTAGGCCTGTTTGCTGGTATATCTGAATACAAATTAAAAGATCATTCTTACTACGGATTTAGTTATACTTCGACTTTGTTTAGTCCTGAAGTAAGCAGAAAGTTAGGTGCTACCATTGGTTTAGGCATGACTTATCAAGAATACCTATTAGATTTCTTTCAATTAGACGTTGCTCAACTACATTTTAAAGTTGATCTCCTTTTGGATTTGCGAGTACTTGATGGTGAAAAACATGATTTAACTCTTCAGACAGGATTAAGTTGGTTTCCTCACATTAATACTTCTCCAAACGATCTGAATGATCGACAATTTAATGTATTTTCTTATGCCTTGTTGCCAATTAATATCGCCTATGATTACCAATCATTTAGATTTTATGCTGGTTTGAGCAGAACCGTTGATGTGGGATTAGCATTTCGCTTAAGCAATGCAAAATTTGATTCTAAATAATTGTAAATCAATTAGTTAAACAAAGTTAAATGATTCTATCAGACAAAAATATACTTACTTCTATTAAATCAGGCGAAATTGTCATTAAGCCTTTTCGTAGAGAATGCTTAGGTACAAATTCCTACGATGTACATTTAGGAAAGCACCTTGCGCGCTATAAGGATCACATTCTAGATGCACGTAAACACAATGAGATAGAGCATTTTGAAATCCCTGAAGAAGGCTTTGTTTTGCATCCGAATACGCTTTATTTAGGTGTGACAGAGGAATACACAGAAACACACAATGCGGTGCCATTTTTGGAAGGAAAAAGCTCGGTTGGGCGTCTTGGCATTGATATACACGCCACAGCAGGTAAAGGTGACGTTGGATTCTGCAATACTTGGACGCTAGAAATTTCCTGTACGCATCCTGTGCGTGTTTATGCAGGTATGCCGATTGGTCAGTTAATTTATTTTATGGTAGATGGCGATATTGAAAACTATTACAATAAGAAAGCGAATGCTAAGTACAATGAGCGTACAATTCGCCCTGTCGAAAGTATGATGTGGAAGAATAAATTTTGAGCAAAATTTCGATGCAGAACTGTGACAGGAAGTATTTTTCGCAACTTTATTTAACATAATATTAATTATAGGCAAATTTAATGCCCACTGCACAACTTACACGGTACTCCTCTCAAAGCACGGAGCATCTGTATTCGCTGAATTCAATCCAAATAGAATTTCAATATTCCCCCTTTCACCAATTCTTGGTGACTAATGAAATAGGACTCATACCTTTTATCATTCCATTTCATTTTTTTAATCAGATACTTGTCAGTCTCGTTATTCACTGCCTCTATAATGAGTTGCTTTCCTTCATAGAAATCAGGATGCAATTGAATACTAACTTTATCAAAGACTGGCGAAGCGAGTGCATAATTCATATTGCCCGGACAATCGGGATAAAACCCCATCATACTATAAAGCAGCCAAGCAGAAAGTGCACCCGTATCATCGTTTCCTGGAATACCATCTGGAGCTTGAAAGTAATATTCGCGAAGCAGTTCTCGAACCATTTTTTGGGTACGCCACTCCTCCCCTTCCACATAATTAAACAGAAATGGATACGTAATGTCAGGCTCATTTGCCATATCGTAATTATCGGTATCAAAGCATTTTTGCAGTTCCTCGATGAATTTTTCTTTGCCTCCTAAAAGCTGTACTAATCCCTTAATATCGTGTGGTACGTAAAAACGATACTGCCAAGCATTACCTTCTACAAATCCAATGGTGGGTTCAAAATTTTTGCCCGCTTCTGGGTTAAAAGGTTCAAGCCAACTGCCATCGTCCATTTTCGGTCGTAGCATTCCAGTGCTTTTATCAAAGTAATTTTGGTAAGATTTAGAGCGATTCTCAAAATATTCTGCATCTTCTTGCTTTCCTAGAGCTTTTGCAAATTGAGCTAAATTCCAGTCAGAAATATTGTATTCTAATGCCGTAGAAACTGTTCCACCATAAATATCATCCCCTTCTCGTTCAGGAATATATCCTAAGCTATCATAGAACTGAATATCTGGGCGTAACTTATTGTCATTCAATTGAGTAGCACTCTTTTTCATTGCCTCAAATGCTAATTCTATATCAAAATCAGTCAGCCCACGCAGGTAAGTATCCGCAATGACAGGCGTGGCAGGATCACCAACCATAACAGACGTTTCCATACTCAACAATTCCCACTTAGGCAGCCATCCACTTTCTTCGTACATATCCAGCATAGAGTTAACCATTTCTATTTGTAGCTCAGGATAAACTAGCGAAAGGAAAGGATGCACATTGCGATAGGTATCCCAAAGAGAAAAGACCGTGTAACGATTTTTATCTCCTGCATTTTTTACACCATAGTTCTCCATACTGGGATATTCACCATTCACATCTTGCAAAATATTGGGATGCAAAAGCACATGATACAAAGCAGTATAAAAAATTGTTTTATCTTCCTCTGTTCCTCCCTCTATTTGAATCCTATTCAATAATTTATTCCACGAGTCTATTGCTCGCATTCTAGTTTTTTCAAATTCAAAATTGGCTTGCTCTGCTTCCAAGTTTTTTCGAGCGTTTTCGATACTGACATAAGAAATACCTACCTTTACTTCAATTATTTCCCCTTCTTCGGTGTCAAAAGAAAAATAAGTTCCAATATTTTCGCCAACCATAGGATGCTGGTACTTATCATAAGGCTTATATTTATCATTATACTTCGTCCAAGCACCTTCCACACCTTCGTAAGCAGGCATTTTTTTCCAAGCACCGTAAGATTTTGCTGACTTTGAGAATTTTGCTACAAAATATACTGGACGCACATCTTCGGGATTGTAACAGAATGTGCCGATGAGTTTATAGCCTTCTACTTCGGTGTCTGATTTGACTTGCAGCATTGCACCTGTTTCGTTGGTCAGTCCCAAGCCCAAATTGAGTATTACATGACTTTTGCCTTTAGGGAAAGTATAGCGACTAATGCCTGTGCGAAGACTGGCAGAGACCTCTGCTTTGACTTTATACTTATCCAATGTGTTGGAATAGTAACCAGGAGAAGCGATTTCGCCAGAGTAAGTCGAACCGTATTTTCCTGCATCCAATTCCAACTCTCCAGTAGTTGGCATCAAAAGTATGCTTCCCAGATCAGGGCAGCCAACTCCACTCAAATTAATATGGGAAAAACCAGTTAGAAACTTGTTTTCATATACATAAGGACGAGAGTGCCATTCACTATCTTTCTCGAATTTATTCTCTCTACCTTTCTTAAATGCAACATTAAACGGAACAACGGAAACCATGCCCGCAGGGAGAACTGCACCAGGATTGGTTGCACCATAATTAGAAGTACCAATAAATGGATCAACAAATTCAGTAGGTTTTTGTGCAAGGAGATTGACCGATTGCAGGAAGAGGATGGTTAGTATTATTTCTTTCATCGAAGGATCATTTTCTTACTGCGGGCGAATAAAATTTTATGTCTTTGCCACAAAGTATTCCCCAAAAGTAAGATTTATCCAGCGATTTTTTTGGACTCTCGATCACCAAGACTGGAGGCTCTTCTTTTCTACTCAAATACCTTGTATAAGAATACAGCTCCGTAGATGGATTAGAGATCGACGCATATGTGTCTCGACAGTTTTGATAGAAATATTCAACTTTTCAGCAATTTCTCTGTATTTCAATCCTTGATCCCTACTCAGGCGAAAAATATGTCTGCCTTTTGGGGGCAAACTTTCAATAGCAGCCTCTACTTTTTGACTTAACTCTTCTCCTACTATGCGTTCGTGTGGACTTGCATAATCGCATTCATAATCGCGGTCTATTTCTGCCTTGAAGCTACGCTCTCTGTTTTGTTTGCGTAGATAGTCAATGGACTGGTTTCTGACAGCTGTACTCAAATAATATTTTAATTTGGTGTTAACGGTCAGTTGCGCCCGATTTTTCCAAACCTTTACGAACACATCTGATACAATCTCTTCTGCGGAATGCTCACACTGAACCAAAGCGTACACCTTGTAACAAAGCAAATGATAGTGTCGCTGGAACAACTCCTTGAAAATGACCTGCCCATTTTGCTCTTTTAGTAAAGGCAAAAGTTCTTCATCACTCATAAAAGCAAAGCTAGAGACGCTTGAATTGGATAGTGTTTGCATGATAATATATAAAATAATTTGCACAATCGGTTGCACAGGTATTAAAAAAATATACTATGGCTTTTTAGAAGAAGACCTTACAACCAATTGAGGGGTGAGTACAGTTTTGGTGGGAATGAACAGAGTTGCTTCACTTTTAATTTGCTCTAAGAATATTTTTGCGGCAAATTGTCCCATTTGCTCGCTCATTTGATTTACTGAGGTCAGCTGCGGCTCTACAAAAGCGGCAAAAGATTCATCTGCAAAACCAACTAAAGCAATTTCATCTGGCACTTTTATATTTCTTTCTTTCAAAACTTGCATTGCTCCTATTGCGGAATAGTCGCTAGCAGCAAAGATAGCATCTGGAGGATTTGCCAATTGTAGCAAATGCTCCATTCCTATCCGTCCGTCTTCTAATTGTACATTGCTGTTGTAGACTAGACTTTCATCAAAAGCAATTCCATTAGCTTCCAGTGCTTCCTGATAGCCTCTTTTGCGATATTTATAAATGTTCAGATGTGCTTTTCCCCCAAAATGCGCTATCCTTTTAAATCCTTGATTAATAAGATGTTCTGTTGCTTTATATGCTCCCAAATAATCGTCTATCACTACTGTACTTGCGTTAGAAATTTCGGTTACGCGATCAAATAAAACCAAGGGAATCTTCTCACTGATTATTCTTTGATAATGGCTGTAATTGGTAGTGTCGCGAGCAATGGAAGCAATGACTCCATCCACCTGAGTTTTCAGCATTGCTTCAATATTAGAACGCTCAATCTCTTCCAGATCATTTGATTGGGTAATCATTACGTTGTATCCTGCCTGTCGTGCCACTTGTTCAATTCCTCGAATGACGGAAGAAAAGAAACTCCGATTGACCGTTGGAATCATTACACCAATAATGTGCGTCTTTCCACTCCTCAATGCCGCGGCAATACCATTGTGTTGATAATTAAGGCGCTCGGCTATAACTTTTACTGCTTCTTTAGTTTTCGTGCTGATTCTTGGATGATTACTCAAGGCACGGGAAACAGTAGAGGGCGTTACCGCCAGCTCTTTAGCTATATCGTATATGGTTGCTTTATTCTTGGACATTCTTATTCCTTTTAAGCAATCGGTTGCACAAATCTATCAAAAGTATTTATATTTTAAAACAATGAATAAAATATTTTGCAGAAAATGAATAAATTGATCGAAAAAAATGACAAACCAAATTAATCCAAATAATATATGGTAAGTAATTCTATTTAATGACCTATCTTATGCCATTGTAACAATAATTATTCAACAATTACTTTACCAATTCTATCTGGATAATCAGTGATGATGCCATCAACTCCCATAGCAATAAGTTCTTTCATTCTATCCACTTCATTTACTGTCCAAGGGATGACTCTCATTGACTGGGCTTGTAAATCTTTGACTACAGCGTCGCTGAGCAATTCGTGATATGGGCTGTAAATAGATGGAGTGAAACCTAACTTTTGAATGTTCGCTGATATACCCTCTTCATTCTCTACTAAGAGTGCCAATTCTAGCGTAGGATCAATATTTCGTATGGCTTGCAAAGCACGAGGATCGAAACTTTGTACGGTAACTCGCTTCTTAATGCCAAGAAAAACGATTTGGTCGACCACTAATTTTGCAAAATCAGCAGGTTTCGGATGATAAATGCCATCTCCTTCGGGAGTACTTTTTATTTCAATATTATAATTTAAATAAGGCAATTCTTTTCTAGCGCAAGTCTGATCTACTACGGTCACAACATCTCCCAAACGCGGCTTCGTAACTCGCAACTTCTTTTGTTCAGGAAAACGCTCATTTCTACGACTCCCACAATCGTACTCTGCGATTTCTAAGTATGTCAGCTCGTAAATATTGTACTGCTGTTGTTTTGATTTTTGGATTGGTTTGCCATTTGGGTCGTTACAAATTTCAGAAGACATCCAAGGTTCGTGTGAAACCACCAAAAAATCATCTTTGGATACACATAAGTCCAACTCTAAAGTGCTTACGTCTCTGTATCGTAAGGCAGTTAGAAAAGCTGCGATTGAATTCTCAGGCATGATTCCTCTTCCTCCGCGATGCGCTTGCCAATCTATTTTTTTATCTGTCACTGCAGCAACCGCGTCTTTGATAGCTTCCTTAGAAATTTCACTGTTTTCTTCCGTTTTCTTGTTATCGTCATTGCATCCTAAAAAAGCGAGGCTAATGAGCGCAAGAGCTAAAATGAATCTCATTTGAAAATTATTTATTTGTGTTATTTTTAAAATTATTGTTGTGCAATTTTTTGGCGCACACAATCTTTTCTGGAAAGCGCATTATTACTCATAAATATCCATCAATTTCAGCAGCACTCCATTCGTCCAACCAAAGCCATCTTGCACAGGGTATTCTCCCCCACCCGCTTCTAGCGTCATATCCATTACATTATATTTCTCAACCAATTTGCCTGTATTCTTATAGACTTTGATGTTCAAAGCTATCCAGCGGCGAGCAATATTTTCTGCTAGCTCGTCATGTCCATAGTTGCGCAAGCCTTGAATAGTCAACCATTGGAGCGGTGCCCAACCATTTGGAGCGTCCCATTGTTCCCCCGTTTCGTTTAGTGTAGAAACTACACCACCTGCTTTCAAAAAATCGCGTTCTATGATTTTAGCAACGGCGTCAGCTTGCTCTTGCGTCGCAATTTGGAAGAACAAAGGATAGGAAGTCGCGAGGGAAATGACTGGTGTGAAATTGTCTTCTACAAAATCGTAATCTCTGAATGTGCCAGTAGTTTCGTCCCAACAATATTGGCTAATCAGATTTTCTCGAGTGTCGGCAAGTAAAGCAAATTTATTCGATTGCTTTGTATTTCCTGCTTGTTCATACGCCTCACTCAGAGTTTGTTCCAAAGAATGAAGCAACGCATTCAAATCTACTGGAATAATGTCGGTTGTTTCGATCGTCTTTAAATTTTCGCCATCTTCAAACCAACGACTACTGAAATCCCAACCCGACTCTGCACCTGAACGCAAATGTTTATAAACTACTTTTCGGTCGCGCTCATTTTGATCAGCAATCTCTATATCTTCCTTGTACGCTTCTTGGCGAGGAATGTCTAAATCATCGCAATAGCGAGACAAAGTAGCATTTTCTCCCAAGTTCACTACCCTACTGTACGCCTTTGTCTCACTGCTCAATTGCTCTTGCCCTGCCATCCAATAATCGTATTCTTTTTGTAGAGCTGGAAGATATTTTTTAAGTGCTGATTTATCTTTTTCTGCCAATAAACGAACAATTTGGGCAAAAAAGGGAGGTTGCGAACGACTCAAGTAATACGTTCGGTTCCCATTTGGGATATGACCAACTGTATCAATTAAATGTGCAAAATTGTCCGCCATATTTTCAATCATTGCTGTTTTACCAGCCACCTCCAAACCTAGCATAGTGAAGTAGCTATCCCAATAGTAGACCTCTCCGAAGCGACCACCAGGAACAATGTAAGATTTAGGCATCCCTATGAGTGTACCTACAGAAGGTTTATCGGCTTCGCGAGTGAGTACTTCCCAAAGTACGTTGATATGTTCCTCAGCGGAACGACTTGTATCTGACTGAAAATCAGTGGCATATTGCTTTGGTAAATCAAAATATTCTAAGACAAAAGCCTTTAGGTTAAAGCCTTCTTGCTCCTTTTGAGTAGTATAGGTTTCTAATATTTCAGCAACTGCGACTTTGGGTGTGCAATCCACAAAAGTTTTAGAATCAGAAAAGACAGGTTCAAGTTGGATGTCTACAAAAAGCTGTCCATAGACTTGCTCTGGACGTTGCAGTTCTAATTCTCCCTTAATATTGGTAGGTGCTGCTTGACGACAAGCAAAAAAGAAAGAAAGTAGGAGACAGTAAATTATAATTTGACGCACCATGAGATAATAGTTTGGGGCAAATATATTATTCTCTCCTCACGCAAAGGTCTAAAGTCCCAAAGTTTTTTGATCGATTAAGATAGCTTACATGTTACACTGACAATTTTCCAGGCACTCAATAATTAAAGAAACATCGCGCTCTTTTAAAGAATACATCATACTTCTACCATCTCTTTTCACTGAGAGTAAGCCCGAGAGGCGCATATTTTTTAGGTGGTGAGAAATAAGCGATTGCTCTTCGTCTAGCATTTCACAGATTTCGGAAACGGACAATCGAGGATGCTGCTCCAGTAAATAGACGATACCTAAGCGCATCGGATGAGCTACTGTTTTTAAAATGGCTGATATCCGTTTTAGTTTTTCAACTAATTCTTGATCTATTACATTTGTCGCTTCCATAAGTAGAAATCCTATTCGTTCGATATAATTTACTGTTAGCAAACAGCTTTGTAAAATACTTAGTTTAATCAGAGGTTTGTTATAAAGTTGTAAAGTCACACGAAACTTGCTCTATCTTTCTGCATGGCTTTCATCATTTGGATTGCCTTTTGAGAATCGGCTGCTTTAAAGATGCTACTTCCTGCTACCAACACATCTACCCCTGCTTGCAAACATTTTTCGGCATTTTGCAAACCTACTCCACCGTCCACTTCAATCAATGTGGAGGTATTTTGGACAGTAATCATATCCTTTAATTGTTTAACTTTGGGTAGAGTCTGATAGATGAATTTTTGTCCTCCAAAGCCTGGATTTACCGACATAACTAATACTAAATCTGCAATTTCTAAAATATCTTCTAATAGTTTAATAGAAGTATGTGGATTAACCGCCACACCTGCCATTGCGCCCGTTGCTTTAATCTGCATCAAAGTGCTATGCAAATGCCGACAAGCCTCGTAGTGAACGGTGATGATGTCTGCTCCTGCTTTTCGAGTTTGTTCGATGTATTTTTCAGGTTCTTCGATCATCAGATGTACATCACAAGGTTTTTGGGCGATGGACTTGATCTGTTCGATTAAAAAGAAGCCAAATGAAATATTCGGCACAAATCTGCCGTCCATCACGTCCAAATGAAACCAATCGGCTTCGCTTTCATTTATCATTTCTACTTCGGCGGTTAGATTTCGCCAATCGGCTGCCAGCATAGAAGGTGCTACTAGATGCTTCATCTCAAAATTTTAAAGGCAAAGTTAATTATTTACTACATAGTACACTGTAAACTAAGTTTCATGCAATTATTATTCCACTGCTTCGTAGTGAAAAAAACTTGTGGAAAGAACAGTATTTAGTGATAGCTCATATAGCAGTTTTGTATAGTCTGCATTTTAAATTTCTGCTTGGTATATCAGTCACTGCTTAATGAAGGCTCGCATGGAGGCTTGGAGAAGAATTCCCTTATACTATTATTTCAAATTGCGCGGATAGTTGCGTAGTTCCAGAATTGGCATTCGGCATAGATTTGAGAGAAATATTCGTATTGCAAGTAATTGGAAACGTAATCAATACTTCCTATAACCGATAGCGGGAAAATAGATTTCTTATAACATACAAATGTCATGTGTGAATTTAAAAATACCACTTGGCGTTTACTCTTTCGATGTTTGCCTAAGTCAAAATACCCAATCAAAAAGCACATTTACAATTGCAATGACGATTGCCAACCCAACTGCAGGCATAAACCCTTCTACTTTAAAATTCTTCGTCAATTTATCCGCCACCAAGATTACAATCGCATCTACTACAATCGAAAATAAGCCTAAAGTAATCCATCTAAATGGGGTGGTAATAAAGTCTAAGATTGCTCCCAAAGTCACATTCAAAAGGGCTAGAATGAGTGCCACTACTAAGCCTTTTTGAAAGTTTTCTAAGTGCACTCTTTTCAAATAGTGTGCACCTATCAATACGCCCAAGAAGTTTACGATAAATAAGGTGATGAGTCCTCCCGTTGCGTTATTCGACATGATTTCCATAGATGAATCGTTTTGTTATAAAAGATATAAATAGGAGTAGAAGTTCTATCCGCGCGTTTTCCTTAACCAAAAATTATTCATCCCTTCACCTGTCGTGATATATAGTTCTTCCATATTTAGCAACTCCAACAAAGCCAAGAAAGTAACGATGGCGTGTACTCTATTTTGTAATTGACTAAAAACATCCTGAAACTGTGCTTGTCCTTTTCTCGCCACTCTGGAGAAAATATAATCTTTTTGTCCTTTGATGGTGTAAGGAAAATTCATCACACGGTGTACCATCTTTTTCGTGGTTCGGTCTTCGTATTTCTGAAGCATTCGCTCGAAGGTTTTGAGTAATCTAAAGAGTGTGATGGATTCTAGTTCCGCATCCACAAGTGCCTTTTCTGCTATTTTCTTTAATTCTTTGCTCACATTTCCCCGCTCTGTTCGTTCTGCCCTCGCTTTTTCTAAGGTGCGCATTTCTTCTAAAATATTCTTGTAGCGTTGATACTCTAGGAGACGTTGTACCAGTTCTTCTCTAGGATCAATTTCGTTACCTTCTTCGTCCACTTGCTTTCTGGGAAGCAGCATCTTTGCTTTTATTCGACACAAAGTCGCTGCCACAACAATAAATTCACTTGCCAAGTCAATATTTAGCAGCTCCATATCACGGATGTAAGCCAAAAAATCATCTGTGATTTTGGAAATTGGTATATCATTAATATCCAACTCATCGCGCTCAATGAAGAAGAGTAATAGGTCAAAAGGACCTTCAAAGTCAGGCAGTTTTATCTTATAGGTTTCTGTCATTTTTCAGAACTTTGTAGGGTAAATGTCGTAAATAGATGAAAAAAGTGGACGAATTTGTTAACAAGTATTTAATAAATTAGAAAAGAATACTTACTTTTGTCCTATATCTAGTTACTTTCATCGAATAAATTGGTCTTTTATAAAAGAGAGTTTATT
>JBCDFY010000010.1:0-61358 GCA_039176995.1 Bacteroidota bacterium | reverse complement strand
CTATTTCTTTATCTATCTTTCCAAGCGTGAATGGGCTTTCTAATTTTAGTAATTCCGAAAAAAGTTCTTGTATCTCTTCCATTTTTTAATCCACAAAATCCAACTCTTTGTTAACCTGACCAAATGAATTCATTTAGAACCTTATTTAGTGATGAGAAGTCATTAAATGACAAGATTTTTTAAAACCACTAAACAAAAAATGTGACCAATTTTCTAACCCACAGTCTCTATTTTGATTTGATTTAAAAGTCAAAAACAATGAGTATACTAAAATCGAAATTTAGAACTTTCAAGATTAGTTTGAATATCGCACTGCTTGCAGCTTTGGTTGTTGTATTAGTACAAAATGTGCAGTTGATAGATGTAGAGATATTATTTTGGGAAGCGCATATTTCCCTTTCTGTCTTGCTGCTTGGAACGGCTATTTTAGGTGCATCTATCGTATTTATTGCCGTGTTACTCTTTGGAAGAAATTAAATTGGTTCTCGAACAGATTAAAACTGAAAATGATGAAAAAATACTTGTTTGTAGCTTTGGCTACTTTATTATTTGTATGTCCAAACTTTGCTCAATTCACTACTGTTACTTACGATTTTGAGCGCAATTGGTTCAATGAGGGACAAGTACTCCCTGCGGAAAAGTCTATGATAATCAAGGGGATAGCTCCGAAAAATGTGGAAATGATTATTTTTAATATTCTTTCTGCGAAAAGGAGTGACGAACTCTATCAAGCAACTTGGCAAAGAACATCCAACAATGAGTTTGCATTGACTGTGCCATACATGTTGCGTGCTTCTGATCGCTATGATTTCCGAGTGGATACCTATGAAAAATTAGATTCGGAAAGACGCAAGGAATTGGAGCAAGACTTGAAAGCAACTTTAGATACTTATGTGGAAGTCAATTTGAGAGGAGAAAAAGATATCAAACTGCTGAAAAACAGCAAAAAGACAATGCGTGAGTTGAAAGAGATCACTGAAAATGTACTATCCCCTTTTCGTAACAAAAACGGTTATTGGACTTCTGAGTTTTCGGATGTGGTGCGATTAAAATTAGAGCAATTGGAAAAAGCAGACTTGGAAAGCAACTATGTAAAAGGAGATACCACCACAACGCGTAAAGCAGTGCGCCAAAACACACGTCAAGAGCTAGTAAATGAATTGAAGGCACAGGTGGAACGCGAAGCGATGCGTATACTGGAAGGAGATATTTTGGTATTGACGACCAGTAGAGTGGTGGATGATTACATGACTGAGGCTAAGACAAATAGCTTATCTCTCAATGTTGGCTATGGGGGCGTCTATTTAGATGGGCAATGGAGTGATTTGAGCTATGATGCCGCTCCTTATTTGGGCATTGCATTTCCTTTAGGAAATAGCATTTTAGGCTCAAAATTCTTGAGTAATACTTCCGTAACGATGGGGGTTTTTCTGAACGACTTGGAAGACGCACAAGGAAATCAAATTACTGGTTTCGTCGTCAATCGCCCAATTTATGTCGGCTTAGATCATAAATTATTTCAGTTCGTACGCATCAACGCAGGTGCAACTTTCTTGGAAGAGACTGAAGTTGCTGGTGATATGAGCGCAAGTAAAAGTGTAATGATTCGCCCATACGTTGGCTTGAGTGCAAGAATTGATTTGTCGTTGAAGTTGGGGAAGTAAAAGATAATCATTTGAGGTTTTTTAGGAAAGTAGTTTGGTGAAACTAGGCTGCTTTCTTTTTAAAATTCCTCATTCAAGATAGAGTATTTACGGGTGTTATTTTGGCTATTCTTCGTAAGATGGATAGCCTTTTTCTATTGATTTTTAAATTTGTGTCAACAAATAAATAAGCACAATGAAGAATCTATCTCTCCTATTTTTCATCTACTTGAACATATTTTCTTTTGCTCAAACTGATACCACCTGCATCCAAAAACTCCCTAACGATAGAGTCTTTGGAGTACATACCACGCTCCGCCAATTTCAGCTCTCCTTTTCTACTGCAAACAACGAACCTATCTTCTTTGAGAACTATAATCTGGGGATGGGTTTTAGAGCGAAATACAATAAACTAGCGTTTTCCTTTTCTATTCCGATTGCTAATTTCAACGATGCTGCCTTAGAGAAATCGAAGGCCTATGCTTTAGGTTTTGGACTCTATCCAAAGTCCCTTTTTATACAAGGCGATTTCAGATTCATACAAGGACTCAACGATTTGAATGAAGGTGTCTTTCGAGCTGATATGAGTGCTGCGTATGCGAATCTGTACGCTGTTCACTTATTTAATTCAGATCATCTGTCTTTGCGTTCTGCCTTCAATATGGTGGATCGCCAAAAGCGCAGTGCGGGTTCTTGGATATTGTCTTCCATCCTGGAATATCAGTACTTTGATACGGATAGTTTGAGTCTACGGACAAGCAATGGGCAGCTAAATATCACCCGATACAATAGCTATAAATTTGGACTGGGTAGCGGTTATGCGCAAAGCATAGTGAAAGGAAATTGGTCTCTGACTGGATTGCTCTCTGGCGGTTTAGAGTTCAGGAGATTGTATTATCAAGCATCTGAAGCCTCTAATTTTCGAGATAAATTTCTTATTAGTCCACGTCTTCGCTTTTTTGCTTCGATTATTCATAACGGGGACTATTTTTTCTACGGTATCACCAGCAATTATTTGCCACGGCTAGATACAGCAGAAGAACTCAATACACGCATTATTGACTGGACGATCAGAGCCACAGTTGGTTGGCGGCTCTGATTTTCAAATCCCCCATGCTTAGTTTTCTTCCCTCCAAACAATTCTCCAAGAAATACCGCCTTCCAAAAACCAATCTTGCACGCCTTCTTGTCCCTGCCAGCCACCGAATACGTCCAACTGAAAATCCTCATTGATCAAATATGCAAGACCTGCATCGAAATTGGCATTAAATCCTTCAATATTGCCGTAAATTTCTGAGAATGCACTCCACTTTTCAGATAAAGTGTAGTTGGCTCCCACTGCGTAAAAACTTCTGGGAGAGCTATTATTGTCCCTCCAAGAAAGGCCTCCATTTCCTATAATGGACAACCAATCATTAATGTTTTGGGCTACAATCAAAATGAAAGTAGAACCCAGTTGCTGTCTACGATAAGGTTCACTTTGCGCTCTCAATAGAACACGACCTTGAATGCCAATTGCAGGTCGAGTAGATGTTCCCTCCAAAATGTTATAGCGCACACCAAGTTGAGTATTGCTAACACCTGAAGTGCGTTCTTCTTCCCCATTTATCACAAAACGATCTTGCCGCCAGTTGAGGACTCCACTCACTTCCCATTTTTCTACTAAGCCAAGTCGTATCACGTTATTAAAAAGGTAAAAACTACGTTCTTCATTCAAGTCAAAATCAATTGAATTATAGTTTAAGCCTGATTGCACTTGCAAGACTTTCGCTCCTAGGGTATAAGGACCAATGAATTGTCCAGGGCGACCTGAACGGATGTTTTCAGCGAACTGAGCGGACATACTTGTATAGAGAAAAAGAAAAAAAACTGTTCCAAATAGCGAGCGCATGCAGAAATTGTTTGAATTATCAAGAAAAAAATGACCACGTAAAGTCAACCCAGAAAGAGACTGTAAAACAGGGAAATGGTCACAAACCATTGTTAGAGGGGTGGTTTTAGAAAGAGTGATGTGAGCGAAGACTTTTTTGATACTATTGCAGCTGTAGGTTACTCTTGCAAACCGTACTTTTTCAGCAACTGTTGCCAGCTTCCTTCCTGAATTTGCTGAATAAGAGCACTATTGACGCTCTCAAAATCAGGATGTTTTTTTGAAAACAAAAAGCCCTCGTACTGCTTGTTGAAACTAATAGGTAAAAGAGTAACTTTATCTTCTAATTGGTAAGTACTGAGCAAGTATCTTAGGATGGTTTGATCGTAAACTAGCGCATCTGCTTCTTGCCTAGCTAAAGAATGCAGACCCTGTAGTGGGTTTTGGTAGGTAATCTTTGGGATGAATTGGGAATAGGCATACTTTTGACCAGAGAGAAAGAAACGCTCAAACAGCTTAGAAAAAGCAGAATAACAAATGGTGTTTTTTTGGTCATTAGAAAGCTGTAGAATGTAATCAATAGAAAAATACCTCATCCATAAATACCCAACCTTTTTCTCCTTTTCGATGATGCCATTTGGGTAAACGACTCACTGGATGTGCAATGATCTTATAATACTGAAATTGAGCATCAGGGAGGTTCAAAGTAGTGGTAATAATTGCTATATTTGGCTTGTAACCTTCTGGTCTGTCAGGTTGAGTGGAAGATAACAACCGAAGCGATTCCTTGGTGCTTCCACCCCAAATCTCTACTTTTTTAGGCGGAAAAATATCAGAACCAATATTTTGCGCAAAGCTGCCTACTACTTGTACAATTTTTGGTGGGTTTGCTCCAAAATCAATTAAGGCTTCTAGTGGACTATCGCGGTAGCCCAACCATGCTGGGTTTCTAAAATTTCCAGGTTTACCTTTCTCCAAATTGATTAAAGTGGCTTCACCTTTTCCTAAATATTGCTCGTTAGCTTTAGTGAGTAAGTGTGCACTATCTGGTCGGTAGCCCTCTAAAAAAAGAGAAAATGCTTCAGTATCACTCCCCAGCCAGCCTTCCACAAAAGCTCTAGTCTTTATAGTTTTCGGGGATGTAATTTGTATAGGATTCGTGTAAACTAGACTTTCTAAACTATCAGGTTCACTGCCATCTGTCGTATATCGGATGGTCACATTAGGGAATTTGCTCTCCAAAACGATAGGCTCGCCTTTTTTAATTAAAGTGTTTTTATTCTTCAGACGAGGAGGACTTAGTTTCAGTATTTCTTCTTTGTTGACGAGGTAGCCACGCTCAAACTTTAAGTTGGGAAATTGCTGATTTAAGCTATCAATGGCTGCTGGTTCAATATCTGTATTCCAAAGGTAAACTTCCTTCAAAGCAGGAAAGTCAGTTAATTTTTGTAAGTGCGACTCCTGTACTTTCGTTCCTGATAGAGCTAGGTGTTGTAGTTTATTACAAGTCTTTAATGTCTCTAAATTATTGCCACTGACGTCTGTATTGTTTAGCAACAATTTTTCCAAATTAGGAAATTGAGCAATAATGGAAAGATCAGCGTCTTCAATTGGTAAGTTGCTGACATTTAGTGAAGTGAGTTGTTCTTTTATTGCGATCAATTCATCTAAAAACTCTCTTCGGTAGGCTCTTCGAACGAAAATTTCTGCATGAAGTGCAGCTTGATCATTTGCAATGGTCTTTACATTCCGAAAAGGGGTATTGAGTCGTTCAACTACTGCCTTATCTGCAAAATCAAAGTCATATTTGGGTTTTTCAATTGTTGCTTCTTTTGCCTCTTGCAGCAGTGAATTGACTAATGGAAAAAGATCATTCGTCGATGCAACTTCTGCCAAAGTCAGCTTGGTATCTGCTCCTTGCTCAATCCAAAGATGTAGCAATTCAATTTCCCGCTCACTCAATTGTGATTTTCCTCTTGGCGGCATGTGTTCTTTCTCTTCCAAAGGCAAGTGAATTCGTTGCATCATGTGGCTACTATCTGGATTACCAGCAGTCCAGATTGCACCATTTTTTCCACCTTTCAGCAGACCTTCAACAGTTGTCATTAGAAGCTCCCCTTTCGTTTTTTGCTCATTATGACACTGATAGCATTTCGCTTCTAAAACAGGGGCAACAGCTGCTGCAAAAACACTGGTTTGGGGTGTGATTTCAACTTTCTCTTCTTCTTGTAAAGGAGCGAGTACGTAATTTTCTCCGTGCGTGATGCTTCCTCCAAGATGACCTGCCCAGAGTAGTAGGACTGTGTTGGCCAAAACTGCCATGTTGAATCCTTTTAGACTATTACCCCACTTTTCATGCCAAATTAGAAGACCGTAAGTCACAAAACTCACTGCAATTCCTGTCCACTTATGCCAATCCACCAAATCTGTTGCGTAACCTTCCTCCTGTGCTAAGAAAAATCCAATTAAGGCAGTACCTGAGGCAGCAATGGCGGCTAAATGCAGAACGAAAGATCGAATTTTTTCAAAAGCAGTTGCAGAAACCTCTTTTTGTAACAAAGGAAAAAGCGCAAGCAATAGCAAGAATCCAATAGGGAGATGTAGAAAAAGGGGATGCATTCGACCCAGAGGCTGTAATAAGACTGGAATCGCCACTTGATCTTCGAATAATAGTAGAAAGAGAACTAAAATTTGAAGCGCGAAGACTAGATTTCGGATAATCGCTTTAGTTTGATGCATAGTAGCGAAAGTATATTTTTCTGGTTCTTTGACAATTTTTGCAATTTAGCGCAAAAGCCGCGTTGCTGTCTTTGGCAGCTCGCAGCAAAGGTTTAAAAAGGGTAGATATAAAGTTCTGTTTTACAGAACTTTATATCTACCCTTTTCAACCTCCTCCCGACCGAGCAGCGAAGATGCGAAGGTCGGTAAATATGCATTTAGCAAAATTTGTCAAAGTACCATTTTTCTTTTCAGCAGAATAAAAAAATGGAAATGTAAGATTTAGTCTCTAAAATATTAGAATAACTTCTTGTAAGACCACTCTTTCGAGGCTTTTCATAATCTCAAATATACATGGATGATGCTAGATAGACAAATTCAAACTAATTATTCAGATAGGCTTTTACTTCTTCATGAAAAAGCATACTCGCAAAAGAAGAGTATTTGCGAATAGCTAGATTGACGGCTTCGCTCCACGAAGCCGTCAAACACGGTCTAAGATATTTTAAGCTTGCGGTATTCCTCGAACGTAATCATTCGCTCCTCTTTCTCGTACCATAATTTATTGCGAGCACATTTAAGACTTTGCCTAAAGTTGACTGTAGTGACGTATTTTTGAAGAATAGGATTTTCTTCGGCGCATTTAGCTAGATTGTAGTTAGGAATACCACAATTTAAGTGATGAATGTGATGATAACCAATGTTAGCAGACAACCAATTGAATACGCTGGGCAACTTATAGAAGGTGCTTCCACGAATGGCAGAAAGCAAATAGTCCCAGTTCTTTTCCCAGTGTTTGTAAGAGGCTTCGTGCTGATGTTGCACATAGAAAAACCAGAATGCCACGGAAGTAAAGACAATTAATAATGGAAACTGTATCATAACGAACTGCTTCCAACCTAGAAGAAATGCCAAACCAAGGTAGCAAACCAAAATAAAGAGATTATTTAAGATTTGAGCGGTAAAGATTGCTTTGTTCTCCTTGAAACGTAGTGGATAGCGATTGGAGTAAATTAAGTAGCCCAAAGGCGCAAAGAAGAATAGGACTAGTGGAAATCTAACCAACTGGTAACCAATTTTTTTGCCAGCAGATAGCTTTTCGTATTCTTCGACCGTCAAGAAATCAATATCTCCCACATCTCTGACTTCTAACTGCCCAGAATGTGTGTGATGGAATCCGTGTACACTCGCCCAATAGCGATAAGGAATGGAGGTGAAAACACTACAAAACATTCCAATTATATTGTTCCAGCGCGTAGATTTTAAGAAAGACTGATGCCCACAATCGTGCTGAATAACGAAAATTCGGACAAGAAAGAGTCCATTTATTAAGCCAATTCCTAGCGTAATCCAATAGGACCAGGCCAGACTCAGATACATCAAAATCCACATTCCGATGAAGGGAATGAAGGTATTGAGTAGTTGAATCACTGCCTTTTTTCTATCAGGTTTGACGTATTGGCGTGTGATGGTTTTCCATTGGGATAGTTCGCGTTTAATTGTTTGATCTAAAGTCATTTATGTGTGTTACAATGGCTAAGGAAAATGTTGAATTTTAAATGAAAGTAGGGCATCTTTGCCTTACGTTTTAAAGGAAATGGGTTTTACTCAAGTCTTAACTGACGATCGGGTAGGTTTGATTTTGAAGTGCCTAAGTTTACATTTTGCTAGAAAGTAAGATTCAAATCTGTGCTGTTGTCGTAAGCGAGAACTCAGAAGTGGAAACTGATCGCTAATGAAAACTATAGTGCGTAAACATAACATTTATATTCAGTCTGTAAGGTGCTTTCCTGAAATTTGAGGAAAAATATGAGACTAATATGGCAAATCTAATAGCTCTTTCAAGAAGATCATTTCTCAACTACAGCTAGTTTAAAATAAGTATATTTTAGTCGAATAAAGTTGCAGGTTCATTAGATTATGCTCTATTTTAGTGTCTAAAAGAAAATATTATGTCATTATCAGATTACGAAATTGCGCGAAAGCGAGTAGAAGACAAGAAAAAGTTCCATAAACATCTGGGTACATACATCATTTTTAGTCTGTTTTTCTTTTTTCTCAATATCTTTTCAGGAAATGGACATATGTGGTTTATTTATCCAGTACTAGGTTGGGGAATCGGTATTGCATCCGAATATTACAAAGTTTATGTCACTCCTGATTTGGATGAAAAAGCCATTCAAAAAGAAATGCATAAGTTAGAACAACAAAATCGCTCTTATGAAAATGAAAGATTGGAGCTTGAAGATTTGCCTAAAGAAAAGGTGAAGCGTTCCAATAAAAATTGGGATGATTCAGATTTAGTTTGAGAAAGAGCAAACAATCTCAATTAAATACCTTAAAATTAATTTCTTCAATACACAACAACTTTGCTCAAAATGAAAAACATCATTACAACACTTTTTTGGCTTTCGATCTCACTATTAGTGCCTGCCTGCTCCTCCGTCAAAACAACAGCCACTGCATATAATGGAAAAGATAAAAACCGCAACAAAATGGAACTCACAGATGCGGAGACGTCCCAAGAATTTGCGTTAGAAATCTACCTCAAAAAAACACCAGGAGTAATGGTGAGGGGTACAGGCACAAATGCGATTGTTCAAGTTAGAGGTTCCAATTCTTTCAGTGGAAGCACAGAGCCATTGTTTGTGATCAATGGGAATGCCATCGGTTCTAATTATGCAACTGCAGCTGATTTACTGAGAGGAATGGACATCAAATCTGTTGAAGTGTTGAAAGGAGCCGATGCTTCTCTGTATGGTGTTCGAGGTGCTGGTGGAGTAATTCTGATTCAGGCACGCTAGTGAATCTTCCGTTCTTCTAATTTTCCGTATTATTCTAGTCAAAAATAGAGTCTAAAATGAGCAAAAGTTACATTATTCTCTATTTTTGCCCTCGCTATGAATGTCTATCACGACTTAAATAATCTACCGAGTTTTCGCAGTGCCGTAGTCACCATCGGTTCTTTTGACGGCGTCCATCAAGGGCATCAAAAGATACTAGAAAAAATTAATATGCTGGCAAAAAACTACGATGGCGAAAGCATAGTGGTGACCTTCCATCCACATCCTCGTTTAGTGGTTTATCCTAAAGATCATTCCCTTCATTTAATCACTAGCATAGAAGAAAAAATTGCGCTTTTCCGAAGATTTGGGGTAGATAATGTGGTTGTTGTACCATTCACGGTGGAGTTCTCGCAGCAAAGTGCAGATGAATATATTGAGAAATTTTTGCTAGGAAAATTTCAACCTAAATGCGTCGTTATTGGCTACGACCATCGCTTTGGTTTAAATCGTCAAGGTGATATTAATTTTATTAAATGGTACGCAGAAGTACATCAGTTTGAGGTAGTTGAAATCCCTAAGCAAGAGGTAGAAGCCATCGCAGTGAGTTCTTCCAAAATCCGAGAAGCTCTCTTGAAGGGAAATGTTGGGAAAGCGTATCGTTTGCTGGGACATTATTTTACATTAACTGGAACGGTGGTACATGGACAGCAAGTTGGAACAAAAATTGGCTTCCCTACAGCAAATCTTGAGATCAATTTTCCACATAAACTCATTCCCCCTGATGGCATTTACGCTACTTACGTTTGGCATCAAAACCATCGCTATGAAGGGATGCTCTACATTGGCATTCGTCCAACTCTACAAGACGAAAATAAGCGTTCTATCGAAGTAAATATTTTCGATTTTAACAAGCAAATTTATGGCGATAAAATCATACTAGAACTTGTCGATTTTATACGAGAAGATGCTACTTTTGAGGGTTTAGAAGCACTGACAACTCAACTGAAGCTGGATGAGCAAAACGTCAGAACAGGATTCAATTACCTTCAGCAATCTAAAGAAAAAAAAACTTCTTTTAGATCATTAGCCAGTGTAGCTATCGTCATCCTAAACTACAACGGGCGGCAACATTTAGAAACTTTTCTACCCTCCATTTTTCAAACTACTTATGCTAATGCGGAAATTTACGTCGCTGATAATGCCTCCACAGACGATTCTGTAGAATATTTAGAAACGAATTTCCCAAGTGTAAAAATTATTCAACTATCTGAAAATCATGGGTTTGCGGAAGGATATAATCAAGCATTGAGAGAAGTGGAAAGCGATTATTATGTCCTGCTAAACTCGGATGTAGAAGTTACACCCAATTGGATTGAGCCAATCCTTGAATTGATGGAACGCGACTCGACAGTTGCCATCTGCCAGCCCAAAATATTGAGTTATCACCAAAAGAGTTACTTCGAGCACGCAGGTGCGGCTGGCGGATGGATGGATCGACTGAACTATCCCTTTTGTCGAGGACGGCTATTTGATAAAGTGGAACGAGATATTGGACAATATGATAGTACGCAAGAAGTATTTTGGTCTTCTGGGGCTGCTCTATTTATTCGTGGAAAATTGTTTCATGAGATTGGTGGATTTGAAGGAGATTTTTTTGCGCACATGGAGGAAATAGATTTGTGTTGGCGACTCAAAAGAGCAGGCTACAAAGTGATGGTTCGACCAAAATCTGTGGTTTATCATCTTGGCGGCGGTTCGCTTAACTACGGCAACCCAAGAAAAGTCTATCTCAACTTCAGGAATAGTCTTTTGACTATTATTCGTAATGAAGAAGGCTCTAAATTATTTCCTATTCTGTTGACTCGTTTGTTATTAGATGGTGTTGCAGGATTACTTTTCCTATCCAGGGGACAACTCAAAAACATCGTTGCCATTATCAAGGCACATTGGTACGTTTTTCCAAGATTCAGAAAAACACTCAAAAAACGTAAAAAAATTTATGATCGTATCAGCAAAATTAGCATCAATAGCCAGCCCAATCTGTCAGGACGTTACGATGGAAGCATTGTTTGGCAATACTATCTGAATGGGAAAAAAGAGTTCAAGAAGCTAAAAGCAAAATAAGGAATATTCCCTCTTGTCAGAGTTTCTTACTTGGTTATTATCCATAGAAATGAAAAAATCATACCAGACTATATACGAAGACGATCAATTAATCATTGTCAATAAATTTGCTCCTTTTTTGACGATTCCAGACCGCTTCAACAGCGATAAAGTTAACCTTTACAATCTGCTGAAAGCAAAATATGGTGAAATTTTCATCGTTCATCGCTTGGATATGGAAACGAGTGGAGTGATCTGTTTTGCTAAAATGGCAGAAGCACACCAAAATCTTTCTCGGCAATTCCAAGATCGAACCACAACGAAGATTTATCAAGCAATAGTAAGAGGGAAAGTCGCAGAAGAAAGCGGTCAGATAGAAGCACCTATTGCCGCACATTTGCACATTGCAGGTAAAATGACGACCCACAAAAAGGGGAAACCTTCTCTGACACATTATAAAGTGTTGGAGCGATTTCAGCGATATTCTTTGGTAGAGCTAGATTTAAAAACGGGTAGGACACACCAAATTCGAGTACATTTGAAGAGTATTGGACATCCTTTAGCGGTAGATAAGATGTACGCAAACAACGAAGCCTTCTTCCTATCCGAGATCAAAAAGCGTTCCTATAAAACAGGTAAATACGAAGAGGAACGTCCCCTAATGAACCGATTGACTTTGCACGCGTGCCGATTGAGTATTCAACATCCTAAAACACAAGAAAAACTAATCTTTGAAGCACCTTTGCCCAAAGATTTTCGTGCGATGTTACAGCAGCTGCGCAAGTGGGGGAAATAAAAGCTCTAATTTTTTTTCTTAACTTGCCGCCACACAAGAAAAATTCTTGTTGTTTTACGATTTTTCGATATAAAAAATCAATGATTGATTCAACTTTGATATAAAGCACAGTTAACAAAACGAATTCCAACTTTATATCTCAACTATAAACTAATATGTACAAAAACACTATGAAGAAATCTCTCCTCTTATTCTTATTATTTTTTCCAATTCTAGCGTTTAGTCAAGAAGCAGAAACTGGAATAGATGAAAAAATTGATCAGGCTTTTCAACCCATTTCTGATTTTTTCTCCAATGTTATCTTTTTTGAAATAGGAGGAATTCCTTTTGTACTGATGTTGTTAGTATTTGCGGCAGCCTTTTTTACTATCGCCTTTGGTTTTGTCAACATTAGAAAGTTTGCCACTTCTATTAATGTGGTTCGAGGCAAATATGATGAAGTTGATCAACATACTCCAAGCACAGACAATCCAGATACGATTAAAAATGAATCCAAAGAAGGAGAAGTAACGCATTTCCAAGCCTTGGCGACGGCGGTTTCTGGAACGGTCGGTAATGGAAATATTGCAGGGGTAGCTCTAGCAATTGCACTGGGTGGCCCAGGTGCTACTTTCTGGATGATTATTTGTGGATTGCTTGGAATGTCCACTAAATTCGTAGAGTGCACATTGGGTGTAAAATATCGTGATGTTGGGTCAGATGGAACAGTTTATGGAGGGCCAATGTACTATCTTTCAAAAGGACTAAAAGAAAAAGGATTTACTACTTTAGGGAAAGTGACGGCAGTGTTATTTGCGATTTTCTGCATTGGTGGTTCTTTCGGTGGTGGAAATGCGGCGCAGTCTAACCAAGCAACGATTGTACTGAAAGATTTGCTAGGTTTAGAAAGTGCAGCAGCAGGGACAATCAT
Organism: Bacteroidota bacterium; assembly: GCA_039176995.1. Taxonomy (GTDB): domain Bacteria; phylum Bacteroidota; class Bacteroidia; order Chitinophagales; family Saprospiraceae; genus JAAUTG01. The sequence goes on along the minus strand of JBCDFY010000010.1, from coordinate 48,532 downwards.
TGGTGTTATTTTAGCCATCTTAGTTGGTATCATCATCATTGGTGGGATCAAAAGAATTGCAGCAGTGACCGAAAAGGTAGTTCCCTTTATGGCATTACTTTATGTATTAGCTTGTCTTTACATCATTTTCAGCAATTTCTCTTTAGTTGATGATGCTTTTGGTTTAATTTTCACAGAGGCATTCTCTCCCAGAGCTGCGGTTGGCGCAATGATTGGTGTGCTACTGATAGGATTTAAAAGAGCAGCCTTCTCTAATGAAGCAGGTGCTGGTTCTGCTTCCATTGCGCACTCTGCTGTCAAGACAAAATACCCAGCTTCGGAAGGTTTAGTGGCACTATTAGAGCCGTTTATTGATACCGTAGTTATTTGTACAATGACGGCATTAGTTATCATTATCTTTAATTTTGGCGGTGCGTTTGAATATGGTGGAACAGGAACAGGAGTTGTACTGATTGATGGTTTGGAATACGAAGGTGCAGGTATCACTTCTAAAGCATTTGCGGAATACATTGCTTATTCTGATGTCTTTTTGACGGTAGCAGTAGTACTTTTCGCAGTATCCACTATGATTTCTTGGTCTTATTATGGAATTCAATCCTGGAAGTACCTGTTCGGTAGAGGAAAGACAGCCGATTTAGTTTATAAATTAATCTTCTGCCTGTTTATTGTCATTGGTGCAGCAGCAAATATGGGTTCTATTTGGGCATTCTCCGACGCCATGATTTTCGCGATGGTTTTCCCGAATATGGTTGGTCTGTTCTTCCTGTTCCCGAAGGTGAGAGAGGAATTAAACAGATACGTAACTGCGATTAAGCAGAAGACTGCGTAGTTAAAGGAACGGAGATCGTCGCGGTTTGCAACTGCGATGCTGTACGTTTGTCATGCAATGAGCGTATAGTATCTTGGTCATAGACCAAGACAATCGAAAACAATCAAAATTTTTTGAACAAAAGGTGCTATTTCAACATTGAGACAGCACCTTTTTTTATTTCATGTATTGATCTTCGCCCGTACGGGCGATGTCATATGCTCATAAAATTAGCGACATACAAATGCAGCGACACTTCGACCTAGACGGAATCCTAAACATGGAACGCCGCCCCCGTGCCACTTTGATGAACTATCTTTCAGGCTTTAAGAGTGTCAATTTGATTGGAACACAAAATAACGAGGAAATCAACAATCTAGCCGTTTTCAATTCCGTCATTCATATTGGTTCTAACCCACCTTTTCTAGGATTTATTTTGCGACCAACGACAGTAGAAAGACATACCTACGAAAATATTCAAGCGACTCAGTTTTATACGATTAATGCTGTCACTCAAGCGATTTATACAAAATCTCACCAAACTTCTGCCAAATACGCCGCTGACCAATCTGAATTTGCAGAAGTAGATTTAACACCCGAATTCAAAGACGATTTCCACGCACCTTATGTCGCTGAAAGTCCTATCCAGTTTGGATTACAGCTAGAAGAAGTACAACACAACAAATGTAATGATACCCTACTCGTCATTGGGAAAGTCCAGCATCTTTATCTCCCCGAAAATAGCTATACTAAAGAAGGGCATTTTGATTTGAGTGAGTACGAGGTAGTGACCATTGGAGGACTTTATACTTATTATAAAACGGAGAAAATAGAGCGATTAAAATATGCGCAGCCTAAATGATTGAAATCTGAGAGTGGAAAGTGGAAAAACTTGCTTAATCAACTCACGGCGGTTCGATACCGCCATGAGTAGAAAGAAGTAGCGATCAGAACTTCTGCCATCTCTTATCTTCTACAAAAGTGTAATTTGTTATACACGCATATGTGACTATGGGATCAATAATTCCTTCAATTTTTACTATTTTCGCGCCTCATTTCTTTAAATCCTCAAGCCTTCAAATCTTAATAATATGAACTTCATAGACGAATTGCAGTGGCGTGGTATGTTGCAAGATCATACGCCAGGAATAGAGGAACATTTGAACGAAAAAATGCGCGTGGCGTACATTGGTTTTGACCCAACTGCTCCTTCCTTAACGATTGGGAACTATGTACAGATCATGATTTTAAAGTTGTTTCAACTATCTGGTCATCAGCCAATTATATTGATGGGAGGAGCGACAGGTAGGGTAGGAGACCCTTCTGGTAAAGATAAGGAGCGTCAGTTGAAATCGTATGAAGAACTAGATTCCAACCTAGCCTTTCAGAAAGCACAATTTCAGAAATTCTTAGATTTTGAGGAAGGCGAAAACAAAGCCTTGATGGTCAATAATTTTGACTTTTACAAGGACATGAACATCCTGACTTTTTTACGAGATGTTGGAAAGACTTTAACTGTCAATTATATGATGGGTAAAGAGTCTGTGAAAAAGCGTATAGAAACGGGAATTTCTTTCACAGAATTCAGTTACCAAATGCTGCAAGGTTACGATTTTCAGTGTTTGTTTGAGCAGCAAGGTTGTAGCATACAAATGGGCGGCTCCGATCAATGGGGAAATATTACTGCTGGAACAGAATTTATTCGTCGAAATCTGGGTGAAAAAGCCTACGCCGTCACGACGCCTTTATTGACGAAAGCGGATGGTTCTAAATTTGGAAAATCAGAACAAGGAAATATTTGGCTTGATCCGAACATGACTTCGCCCTATCGTTTCTACCAGTTTTGGCTGAATGCAGATGATCGAGATTTGCCGAAATTCTTGCGCTATTTTAGTTTGAAATCTAAAGAAGAGATCGAGTCATTAGAAGCAGAATATGCCGAAAACCCACAAGCTTTAAAACGTATTTTAGCAGAAGAAATTACGGTACGTGTACATTCGCAAGAAGACTATGAATCAGTGCTGAAAGTGACGCAATTGTTGTTCAACAAAAAAGCGAGTAAGGAACAATTACTAAAATTGAGTGAAGCGAATCTAAAAACCGTTTCCGAAGAAATTCCAAGTTTTACCCTTTCCAAAGAGGCAGTCACTAATCAATTGAGTATCATTGACTTATTGGCAGAGCAAACTCAAATTGTTGCTTCCAAAGGAGATGCTAGGCGTGCCATTAAAGGGAATGCGATTTCGGTAAACAAGGAGAAAGTAAGTAATCATGAACACTTCGTGACGAGCGAAGATTTGCTGAAAGGTAAATACTTGATGGTGGAAAACGGGAAGAAGAATAAATTTATGTTGGTGGTGGAATAAAGGTATTGATCTAGCAAAATATTATTCGTACTTTTGGAGTAAATGAGTGTTATGTTGAAGGAAAAATCGTTTAATAGTTGTACACTAGATTTTTTAGATGAACAATTTGGGCTAGAGCAAGTAACCGAAACTTTGCCTCATTTAAAAAAGTGGTTGGAGGCTAGTAAAACCGAATTTATTTCAGAGCGGCAGCAAGAGCAGCTACGATCCCTTCAAGATTTGCTACAATTTAATGTAGATAGTTGGAATGAGCAAGAATTAGATATGCACTTTATTGGCCCGCTATTCAATATGATTAATTTCTCCTCTAATAAATTCAATTTATTTGCACAAAGAACAGTCTCTGGTATAGTGAAAGATTGGAAGTTATTCGGTGCGCCAGATGGACTCATTGCAAGTGGAAGAAGAGTTCCTAAAATCCCATTTTTCGCTTTTGCGGAATACAAAAGACAAATCAATCCTAAAGGACATCCTGCTGCACAAGCTCTTTCAGCGATGTTGGTTGGGCAATCCTTCAATGAAAACGCAAATACGCCAATTTATGGGAGCTACGTCATTGGGCAAGATTGGTATTTCATGACCTTGGAAGGAAATCAATACAGTCGAACGCATGATTATTCAGCTATCACCAATGACTTGGATGATATTTTCCGTATTTTGCTCAGACTGAAAAAAATTGTCCAAAAGCGCACCGAACAAATTGATTCATAACGAGAAGTTATAATGCTTACCAAATACATTCCCTTGTCAATATTATTAATTGGAACATTTGCGTGCTCTTCTGAAAACGAAGTCCGCGAAGCTGCACAAAAAAGCCTAGTTCAAAAAACGACGCCTAATAAAAATGTAGATAAAACAGGTATGGTGCTTATTCCTGCGGGCGTTTTTAGCATGGGCGGCGACAATAAACAAGCGCGCCAAGATGAGTTTCCGAAACATCAGGTTCAAGTAGATAGCTTTTGGATGGATGCGACGGAAGTGACCAATCGGCAATTTGCGGAATTCGTGGAAGCAACTGGTTATCAAACCATTGCAGAACGTCCAATTGACTGGGAGCAAATGAAAAAAGAACTACCTGCGGGTACACCCAAACCACCCGATAGCATTTTGCAGCCTGGTGCCTTGGTTTTTACTTCTACGGAACAGCCTGTTTCACTGCACGACTATTCACAGTGGTGGACTTGGACAATTGGGGCAGACTGGCAACATCCAAATGGACCAGAAAGCAGCATTGAAGATAAAATGGAGCATCCTGTGGTGCAAATTGCTTGGGAAGATGCTTTGGCTTATGCAGCATGGGCAGGTAAACGATTACCCACCGAAGCGGAATGGGAATGGGCAGCGCGCGGTGGTTTAGATCAGCAAATTTATCCTTGGGGAGATGAAAATGTGAACGAAGGAAAACCCCGCGCCAATTTCTGGCAAGGCATGTTTCCCTATCAAAATACGGGGCAAGATGGCTACCTTGGCACTTCACCTGTGAAGTCTTTTCTACCTAACCCGTACGGGCTTTACGATATGGCAGGCAATGTGTGGGAGTGGTGTCAGGACTGGTACAAAAACGATACTTACCAAGAAGGTAGTGGCGTTCGCAACAATCCAACTGGTCCAACTCGCAGCTTCGATCCCAATGAACCATACACACCCAAGCGCGTGACGCGTGGTGGCTCTTTTCTTTGCAATGATGACTACTGCTCTGGTTATCGCGTGGCGAGTCGAATGAGTTCTAGTCCTGATACAGGCTTGAATCATACTGGGTTTCGATGTGTGGTGTCGATACGTTAAGCTATTTTTGATTCCTGCTTGGAATATTTGCATAGATGTTATAAGAATCTCTGCGTACTCCGCGATCTCTGCGTGAATCTTCACTTCCCCAAAAACGGCTGATCTTTCACCAAATGATACTGCAAGGCCATTTTCAGGCATTCTTTAAGCTCTGGTTCAGGAAGTTCTTCTTCCAAATCAAAAAGAATTGCTCGGTTTTTCTCGTATCGAAATAACTCGCCATACACCATTCTGAAAGTCTCTACCAATCTAGTGCTACAACTAAAATACAATGCGTATTGATTAGGAGCTTTCGTTTTCCAATCCATTCGGACGGTACTTCCTTTTTTGGCTAAATAGCTAGGTTCGCCCCATTTTAGAGTTTCTTCTATTTCTTGGAGGTGTTCGAGTTCTTCTGCAGTTTGGAGAATCAAGTCGCGCAGATGCTGCATTTTGGGTTGAATATGATCAGGATAAGCCTCAAATTTTGGAGCAACTTTAGGATTTTGTTTGATATGAATTGAATTCATGTTTTTTGCTTTCGGACAAAGGTAAAAGCATTGAGTGACAGCTGTATGGCAGAGGTGAATTGATAATGAAACATTCTCTATGATGCTCTTTGAACTAGTTTAAAAAATACGGACACAAAATAGAGGAACAATTGGCGGCTTCTCAGAAAATAGTTCATCCACATGAAAAACTGTCGAGCTAATTCTCTGACAGTCAAAGACGGTCTGATAAGGAAATGGTCTTCTATCTGACTTCTTGCATAAGCATTACTCTACTTTAAATGTCTTCTTCTCCAAACCCACTCCTGTAATTGTTAAAGACTTCCATTGTTTGGGAAGAATTGGATTCTTTTGAACAATACCTTTGTCTGAAATTTCTAAACCACCAAAGCCAAACAGAACTGTCTGTAACATCCCACCTGCGCCCGTAGCGAAGTAGGAGTGATTTGCCGTAGCCGTCTCTGAAAGCGCACCAAAAGGTGTTTGCTGATTGGGGACATAACTTTCTTTGAACAAGCGGAAGGCATTGGTCGCATCGCCTTGCCGAGCATATAATACCGCAAAAATGGATTTACCCATGGCTGGACCTTCTTTGGCAAGTTTGGGTTCGTAGTATTTCAAATCTTTTAAAATGCTGGCTTCATCTGTGACAATATTTAAGGGATAAGACAGCAAATTCACATCGGCTTGCTTGATTCTATCGCCTTCGTATTCGGTGTGTTCCTTGGTCGTACCATCTGGGAATTTTAGAATTTTAATGTTTTTCGCCACTTCTTCCCAATCACTATTTGGAGAGATACCAATTTCCTTTGCTGCCAAAGTCGCATATTGCAAAGCAGTAATTGCAGCACCATTCGTGAAGGCATTGTCATTTACATTTGGCGCAAATTCATTCGCACCGACCACATTGTTGATGGAGTAGCTGCCGTCCTTGTTTTTGGTGACTCGACTCACCCAAAAGTCAGCGATTTCTTTCATTACAGGGTAGCCTTTTTCTTCTAGCCATTTTTTATTTCTCGTCACACGATAATAATTCCAAAAAGCAATACCAATATCGGCGGTGATGTGATGTTCAAAAGGACCTGTCAAAGCAAAAGGAGGTGTTGCTTCTTCGCCAGTATCGTCACTCTCCCAAGGGAACATTGCTCCTTGGTAGCCATAGTTGATAGCGCGTTGTTGAGCAGGGGTAAGTCGATCTGAGCGATAATTGACCAAAGAGCGTGCAATGTCTTGATTGAGCAGTAAAAGTGGTGGAAACATCCACAGTTCTGTATCCCAAAAGATGTGCCCATTGTAAGGTACTTGCAAGGATAAACCCATGGGCGCAATACTCAAATCGGAATCGCCACGCCCGAAAGCATACAAATTATACAACGCCAAGCGAACATCTTGCTGTGATTCCAAGTCGCCTTCAATGATGATGTCGCCTTCCCAAAGTTCTTCCCACAAGTTTCGATGTCCTTGAAGCAGCACCTCACGAGAATTCAACAGATTGAAAATGACCATACGCTCGGATTCTGATTTTGGGTCAGAAAAATCTTTAGTGGTACATTCTGCCCCTGTCCACGCAAATTCTAGCGATTTTCCTTTCTCAATTTTGTAGTCAAATGAGAGTGTATTTTTGTAGTCAGAAACGATATTATGCGTCAATTCTGGACGCTGGTGTTCTCTGGAAGAGTTGATGTGATGCCAAATAAATGTACTTGAAGTGGCAACTAGATACTTACCAAAAGGTGTTTGCGCGATGGATTGCAAAATCGGCATGGTGGTTTCTACATCGCGCAGCACTTGGTAGCGATTTTCGGGCGTTTGGTATTGTTCAGGCGTTGTGATTTTTCCGACTGTTTTTATTTCAATATCCTCCAACGCTTCAATTTTTACATCAATGTAGCCCGTATATTGAAGATTGCGAAGGGCATAAACCGTACAGGAAATTTTTGCCTTATTTTTATAATCAAAACGAGTGGTAAAAGCCGCTTCTTTCATATCAATTGTCTGCGACCAGTTGCTGATGTTCTCCGAAGTAATTTCCTCACCATCAATATAGACGTCCAGATTCCCAAAATCCATACCATGTACAATTTGACTCACCTTCAAGACAGGGTCAATATCGTACACATTATTCAAAACAGTATGTTTAATTTTGAATGGTTCAGGAGCAGTTAGCATCCCAATTCGACCATTGGACATGGCGATACCTGTGTATGCTTCGTAGCTGGTTCTAGTAATGTGCCAATCGTCATTTTGAGCAGTGGATAACAGTGAAAACGACAAAAAAATGATCGTTAGAAATTGTTTCATGATATTGTTATGTAATGGCAACAAGATAAATTGACAGTTAGTGAAAAATAACCGAGAAATATTGTCATATGAATTTTGATTGTAGGTAAATCCAGTTCCATAATTTGCTACTTGGACTGCCCTTTTCTAGCTGTTGGCTAAGAGTATATTCCGAAGAGCGGTCAACTTCGAATCATTGCCCATAGTGACTTTATCTCAAGATAATTCATCGAGTTGTTTTTGTTTAGCTAAATGCTTGCCATCCAAAAAAGTTTGCCAAGGCATCTTCCTAAGGTGATACTTTCCACTGTGCGTTTTCTCTTTGGTATATTCGAGATTGTTATTTCGGAGGGGTTTATGACAATAACTGGAAATTACCGATATTACTATTGGAAGTATTACTTTTCTATTTTTTAAGTACGAATAATTTTATCCATGAGTGCAAAGATAAAAATCCAGAAAGCTACATTAGCGAGCCTGGACGAACTTCTTTTTTTCGCCAGATCCAATTTCATTCATACCTACGCACACCTCAATGATCCTCAAAACTTTCAAGCCTATTTGAATAAAGCTTTTTTTAAAGACAACTTCCAAATAGAAATGGAGGCTCCAAACACTCATTTTTACCTTTTGAAAAAAGAAGAAGTCTTGCTTGGCTATATTAAACTAAATTTCAACAAAGGAATCGAAAACCTGATAGCGACTGAATCCGTAGAGTTAGAGAGAATCTACGTAAAGCCCGAGGTCAAAGGCAAAGGATATGGGAAAGCCCTGATTGATAAATCCAAACAAGTCGCAAGAGGAGAAAACAAAAAGTGGCTGTGGCTAGGCGTCTGGGAAAATAATCCAAAAGCAATTGGCTTCTACAAGAAAATAGGTTTCGAGCAATTTGGAAAGCATATTTTTATGATTGGCGAAGAAGTACAAAATGATTTTTTAATGAAAATTCAGACCTATTGAATGGACTTGTTTATTGATGACTCCTATCAATTTATTGATAATCAAGGCTCTACGTTCTCTATAAACTTTGCGTGAATCCCCCTTTGAATACCTGTATTTTTTTTGACAATCTAATTCCAAAAAACTAAATTTGTGCATTCAACACAACTTAAATCTCACTTACCTATGAGGACTATTCACACCTTACTTTTTTGTTCACTATTACCAATTTTAAATTTTGCCCAAACTAGAGATAAAGATCCCGTTGTCATTCGAGGAAATAATCTCTCGTGTATGGTCGGCATTCAACCAGGGCAAATCGTTGCTTTTGCGTTCAATGGCGGTTGGCAACAAATTCCCGTCCAAATAGATGAGATCGTTTTGAAAGACATAGCCGACGCTTACGGTAGTCGTAACGATTGTATCGAACGTTCTTCGGAAAATGTAGAATGGATGGTGGAATACTACGCAGATACGAATACCGACGTTGGACCAGACAATAATGCGCTTTTTGACAATAATGATGAACTAGTCTTCATGGCAAAGGACGCAGGTTCGCGATCAACTTCTAATAACTGCCCAAATGGTGTAATTGCTAGTACTAAATGCGAAATTACGGTTCGTGATCCTTTGAATAATTCAATTTGGGGTTATGTCTATGTCTTTCAACAAACAGGAAGTTTAAACCAATCTGCAGGTCAAAACTATGTGTCTTATAATTATAGTTACGCCAATAATTACAAGAGTACTTATGATGTTTGTGTTTTCAATGGGACGAACAATAATCCTGAAAAATCGGTAGTCACCACTTCCGAATACAGTAGCGAATTTTCACAACGTTGGGTAGAGGATGTATTAAAAATTACCGCAGGAAATGCCAATGGAAAAGATATTTTAGACGCTCACCAAATTTTTATTAATGCCAGTGCGTGCAATAGAAACGAACAAGTCTTCTCCGATGGAAAAGGACCACTCGTTGCTAACAAAGACGGCGCAGTTCGAGCAATTCGCTCCGTGATGGGCGCAAAAAGTGGAACATTTACACAGCAAACCATCAAATTTACACAATATCAAGCGGCTTATACCATTCATTATCGCTTGCATACTGCTAATGGTTACACCGATGTTTTTGACTTTAGCAGCGATGCAACGGGTATGACTTATTATAGCGATCGCGCAACTGGAGGCGTCACCATCAACGGAAACCCCGATAACATTAATACGGACGAACCCACCAAATGGGAATTAATTACTGGTCAACAGGGTTCATTAGTGACTACTTTTGAGTGGGATACTGATATGAGTTTGGGAACAAAACCACAGTTTGATTCGGGAAGCAGAGAAGCCTATTTGAGTGCGTATTACAGTGATAAAGGAAGTGCAGCAGATTTCTCTTGTACTGGTGATGGACGCTCCTATGGTTCTTGTGGATTTAGTTTGGATTCCAAAGAATGTACAGATCGCCGAGCAGATTTCAGCGATTATCCAGAATGTCGAGGAAATTCAGTGAGATTCTTTGATGAATTTAGGACTCATTATTATCTACCTCCAAATACGACAACGGGACAAGCTAGTACTTACGGGAATTATGGATGTAATCCATTGACTACCAGTTCGCAAGCAATGTCTGATTGCAACGGTGGTGGTGGCAATCCAACTTGCGATGATGGGATCCAAAACGGCGATGAAGAAGGTGTAGATTGCGGTGGTTCAGATTGCCCACCTTGTATGATGGAGCCAACGTGCGATGACGGTATTCAGAACGGTGATGAAGAAGGAGTGGATTGCGGTGGTTCAGATTGCGCACCTTGTATGATGGAGCCAACGTGCGACGATGGCATTCAGAACGGTGATGAAGAAGGAGTGGACTGCGGTGGTTCAGATTGCCCACCTTGTATGATGGAGCCAACGTGCGACGATGGCATTCAAAACGGTGATGAGGAAGGCGTCGATTGTGGTGGTTCAAATTGTCCACCATGTATGACTGCTCCAACTTGTGATGATGGCATTCAAAATGGACTAGAAACAGGGGTAGATTGTGGTGGACCTGACTGTCCTCCTTGTATGATGGAAACTTGCGATGCACCTACTGGACTTTTTGAAACGAATAATACAGGCTCGCAAGTGACGCTAAATTGGAGTGCTGTAGATAATGCAGACAGCTATATGGTGCAAGGTCGTCAGGCAGGAACGAGTGCTTGGAGGTTGAATCAAAATAGTAATACCAATTCTACTACCATTACTCGAAATATTGTGAACGGTTTGACTTACGAATGGCGAGTACGCGCTAATTGCGGCAGCGAAGATAGCCCCTATTCTGAAATTGCGACTTTTACGGCAGGAGATAATGGTGGTGAGCCAACTTGCGATGACGGTATTCAAAATGGTGATGAAGAAGGAGTCGATTGTGGCGGTTCGAATTGTCCGCCATGTATGACCGACCCGACCTGCGATGATGGTATTCAAAATGGTGATGAAGAAGGCGTAGATTGCGGCGGTTCGGATTGTCCGCCATGTATGATGGAACCCACTTGCGATGATGGCATTCAAAATGGTGATGAGGAAGGAGTAGATTGTGGCGGTTCGGATTGTCCACCTTGTATGATGGAAACTTGCGAAACGCCTACTAATTTGGTGACTAATAACATTCAAGACCGTCAAGCAGATTTGAGTTGGAGTGCGGTGGATGGCGCGAATAATTATACTGTACAATTGCGTCCAGCAGGGAGAACCAATTGGAACACGCGAACCTCGCCAACCAATTCAGGAGTGGCACAACCATTGCGTCGAAATACCAACTACGAATGGCGCGTGCGTGCGAATTGTGATGATGCTTCTAGTGAATATTCTGAAATTGCGACTTTCACGACCGCGAATAGTAGAGTAGAAGAAAGAAGTGAAGAAATTATCACTGATGCGCCACTCACGGCTGTCGTTTATCCTTCGCCAGCGAAGGAAACTGTTCAAGTTCAAAGCAATAAGTACATTGATGAAATCAAAGTTATTGACATTACTGGACGACTTGTTTTAGCTGAAATTCGATTGGATGGCAAGCAAGCCAATTTGAATATCGCAAACTTGGTAGAAGGACATTATTTCCTTCAAATTCAAGCGGAAGGAGCAGTGAAGACTTTGCGTTTTGTGAAGCAGTAGAGGTATAGTATTCAATTCAGATTACAAAACGACGGCTTGATTTTCCATTAAGCCGTCATTTTTATATGCAGCAACTTTACCTATACCCTAACTGTTTTTTATTCCATAAACAGCATACATCATGGAGTCCAAAACGCAAAACTATCTCACCAGCATTACCAAGCAATTTCAGTATTACAAAATGCTTGGCGACCGCACTTTTGAGCAATTGATTGAAGCAGAACTATTTTGGCAACCCCACGAAGAGAGCAATTCTATTGCTATCATTGTCAAGCACTTACACGGAAATATGTTGTCGCGTTGGACGAATTTTCTGACTGAAGATGGCGAGAAAGAATGGCGCAATCGGGATGATGAATTTGACGATGATTTGAAGACTAGAGATAATTTGCTAGCCAAATGGGAAGAAGGTTGGGCTCGTCTTTTCACAGCTTTGGAAAGCATCAATGAAGATAATTTTGGGCAGTTGATTTATATCCGTAACATGGGACATACCATCACAGAAGCGATCAATCGGCAGTTGGCGCATTATGCTTACCATGTTGGGCAAATCACGTTTTTAGGGAAATTGATAAAAGGTGCAGCTTGGCAAAGCTTGTCTATTCCTAAAGGTGAATCCAAGACTTATAATGCAGGTAAATTTGCGAAGGAAAAGCATCGGGAGCATTTTACAGAGGAATTTTTGAAGAAGTAAGAATTGGAACACGAAATAGACGAATTCATTAGATTGCCGATGTGAATAATGAGTTGTACTTCACTAAAAATCGGAGATAATAAAACTCTGATCTTTGCTTCTTTCAAGTCGCTTACTACAAGTATTTTACCAATCCACGTACAGTAAATTTCATATATGTACTCATCTACATTATCCTTCTAACCACTTCCGAAAAGCAGCTGTTCGAGGTGTGCTGGTTTTCAGTGTAGCATCCGTATTTTTCAGTTTAATCACAAGACGATTGGCAAAATAGCTTTCCATTTTTTGGATGTAATTAATATTGATGATTTCACTTCGATTGATGCGGAAAAAAGTGCTCGGGTTGAGCAATTCTTCTAGTTCGCTGATGCGATGAGGAATAGTATGACGTTTGTTACTTTTGTCTATGGCAAAGACCAAATTATCATCAGCGTAGAAGTAGCTGATATCTTCAACTGCCAACAAAAAAATGCCTGAGTTCTTCTTAATGGTGAAGCGTTCTTTGTATTTCGTTTGCGTATTCAGTAATTGTTGAAGCAAAGAAGAAGATTGTAACGCAGAGAGCTTTTCTAAAGTATTACTGGGTGTTTGGAGTTGTTCAATGCGTTTGATACATTTTCTAAGTTCTTGTAAATCAATCGGTTTGAGTAAATAGTCGAGTGCGGCATATTTGAATGCTTTGATGGCATATTGATCGTAGGCAGTAATGAAGACCAAATAGAAATTCACGTTTTCCAATTGATCGAGCAAATCAAAACCTGTTCCATCTTGCATATTGATGTCTAGAAAAACAACTTCTGGATTTAGTTTTTTAATTTGTGCCAAACCCGTTTTTACGCCTTCTGCCTCGCCAATCATCTCTACGTTTTGAACAAATTTTTTGACTAGAATTCTCAGCGCATCTCTAGCGTCTTTTTCGTCATCTATGATTAAAGATCGAAGCATTGTATTGTTGATTTGTTGATCCGTTTAACTGTTGATCTGACTTAGATATTGACTCTGATAGAAGATCAGATGCTTCTTTATGATGCCTATGATTCAACAATTGCTCCATTTATAAAATCTTGAATTTTAGCACGCAATTCCAAATGTCGATAAGGTGAAAGCTGAATCATCATAACATAAGCCAAATTGTGTTTCAAGTCAATTTTAAAATACGTCCCTACAGCTCCGCCCCAGCCAAATAATTGTTCTAATGATTCAGGATGTTCTCCACGGATGGCAAAACCCAATCCAAAGCTAGCTTCTCCTGGAGGAAGTCTCAATGGATTGATCTGATGTGGTCTTACTTCTTTCAGATGATCTGATAGCATCAAATCTATAGTTGTTGACTTTAGAATTTGTATATCACCTAAACTGCCTTTATTAAGCAACATTTGACAGAATTTTAGATAGTCAAAAGTAGTAGAAACCAATCCGCCACCGCCATTGAAAAGCGTTACTTCATGTACATATCGATTGTCCTCGACATTCTCCACTACAAAAAGTCCATTTTCTGCGTTCCATCCATAACCTACCGTAAATCGCTCAATTTTCTCTTTTGGCATTTGGAAATGGGTGTCATTCATCTTCAATGGAGTCAAGATATGATTTTTCAAATATTGATCTAGTGATTTTCCAGAGAGCACTTCTATCAAACGACCGCAGATATTGGTAGAAAGTCCGTATTGCCAATCCGTTCCTGGCTCAAATTGAAGTGGAATTTTACTTAATTTATCCACAAATTCTTCATTTGTTTTTGAGGCATTTAAGTTTGCTTTAATGTAGTATTCTCTAAGCAAAGGATTCTGTGTATTACCATAAGAATAGCCTGAAGTGTGACGCAGAAGATCGATGATGCGAATAGGATTTTTTGACGCTTGTAGTGTAGAGTCTTCTAGAGTTGAAGTATTTTTGAAAGAAGGAATATATTTATGCAGCGGATCTTCTAATTCAAATTTGTCTTGTTCATATAGTTGCATTAACGCAACAGAGACAATAGGTTTAGTCATGGAAAAAATCCTAAATAAGCTATTCGTTTTCAGTGATTTATCATTTTCAATATCTGAAAAACCATAACTGTCAAAATGAATTAATTCTCCTAAGCGTATGATTCCAATTTGTACACCAGCCAAGCTATCTTCATCCACTAATTGGTGGAAGTAAGCACTCATTTGGGCTAAAGAATCTGTGGACATACCCAATGATTCAGGATTTTTCAAGTCAGAAGGTTGAAATTGGGCAAAGAGAGAAGCACTCGCAGTGAATAATAGAAGTATAAGTATGATTCTTGAATAATTCATAGTAAACGATTGAATACTGACTTAATGATTGAAAACTAAGCAACCATAGAAACTTTCGTACCAGAAGATTCTAAACGATCTCCCACCTCTAATTTCAAATTTTTCCCAAACTTCCGATTCAATTGCTGAATGCGTTGCATCGCTAGTTTCGTCCCCAAGGATTTTTTACTTTTTTGACCTTTCGACTTATGCAGAATAGAAAAAGACCGGCCAACACCATCGTCTTCTATGGTGATTTTAGATTTTCCATTTTCTTCAGTGACAGCGATTCTTATTAGACCTCGCTCTTGTTTTGGACTAATGCCATGCCAAATGGAATTTTCAATAAAGATTTGTAAGATCATACTTGGTACTTTAGCGTGATACAAATTGACTTGATCTTCGATTTCAATTTTGTAATCAAATTTGTCATTGGAGCGAATTTTTTCTAGTTCTAAGTAATTGATTATCAAATCCAATTCTTCACTTAAAGGCACAAAAGCACTTTCCGAATTGTGTAGTACTTGACGCATCAAATTAGAAAATCGGCTGAACAAATGAATCGTTTTTTCTTCGTCTTCTCGTAAAAAAGAGGACTGAATAGAATTGAGCGTATTGAAAATGAAATGGGGATTGATTTGAAGGCGCAAAAGATTTTCTTTGACTTCGGCGAGTGATTGCTCAAGTTTTAGCTTTCGATGTCTGGAGAAATAGTAACCTAAACCAATCGCTAGTAACAACGTAATTCCTAAGCCTGAAATCGCTCTTCTATTTTGAAGGTTTTTCTGTTGCACCAAATCATTTTCCAGCTCCAACCGTTCAATTTTTTCTTCTTTATTTTTGAGTTGGTAATCCGCTTCTAAAGAAGCGATGATACCTATGCGTTTGAGTGCAGCTAGACTATCCTTGATGATCTCACTTTGCTCTTGTACTGCTAGTGCACTTTGATAATTTTTCAGTTTTTTATAAATTTTGGCTTGTATTTTTAGTGGCTCTTCCAGTTCAAAGAGTGGAGCTAATGGATGATTAATTACGCTGTCCAGTAGGTTCAAGGCTTCGGTATTCTTGTTCTTTAACTCTAAATACTTCGCCATCCCTGCCATGGCTGCTAAGCGATTAAGTTCAACTCCTGTTTGTTCCGCCATTCTTTTAGCACTCAGTAAATATTGATATGCTTTTTCATGTTGTTGTTCTTCAAAGGCAAGTTCTGAATGAAGAAGTGCTACCTCCGTCTTCAGCAAGTCATTTCGTTGATAAGAGGATTCAGCTTCTAATATACTGAGCCAATATTTTGCAGAATCAAGTGAATGGGTGACTAAAAAAATGTTAGATAGATTAAGTAGGACATGATGTTTCACGTAGTCCAAGTTCAATTCTTCACAGATAGAAATTACTTCTTGCGTGTATCTTTTTGCCTTTTCAAATTGGCGAAGCTCAAAAAAATTGACTGCTAGATTATTGCTCACTCCTGTGAGTGGTTTTGTGAAACCGTATTCCTTAGCTATTTCATGGGCTTTAAGTAGCATACGGATGGCATTTAGCCGATCATTGAGCATGGCATAAACAGTTGAAACATCATTCAATACTTGAATTTTTAATGGAATATTATCTACTTCTTCGATGATATCTAATGCTTCTTCTGCTACTTCCTGTGCTTCTTTGGATTTAGAAGACATTGATAAGGCACAAGCGAGTTTACTTACACAATTACTTAAATCAGCCAATTTTTTTTCTGCTCTAAAATAGGTTTCTGCTTGCTCTAGGTAGGGTATTGCTTCTTTATATTTTTTCTGTCGTAAGAAAAGATTGCCAATTAGGTGATTATTAACCGCGATTAGTTTTTGAAAGTGATAGGTTTTAGCAATATACGCTGCTTTATTGGCTACTGTCATTGCTGAATCCACCTCTGCAATTCCCATTAACAGTTCACTTTTTACCTGCAAAAACTGTACTTGCCATTCAGGAAAATGCTCTAGACCACTTCCTTCGATAAGCTCTATTCTTTCGATAATTACTTGCATTTTTTGATCCTTAGTTTGAGCAAGTAAACTGTCAAAAAGGATAGGTAGAGTACGTTCTGATAAATCTAATTTTTGAGCAGGAGATAAATTGAAAGCAATAAAAAGCGCAGCTAGGGCGAAATATATTTTCATACAGATTAGACTCAAGTTTTGATAAAAGTAAGTATAAACATCGCGCTAAAGAATTAAAAAAAGATCAAGCCCTACTATTTTGAGGTAGAGCTTTATTTTTATTGATTTAACGGATCATTTCTCACCCTTAGATTTATTTTGTGCGGCTTCACCACTTTTTTATCTAGCCCTACTATTTATTGATTTACAGTGATAAGAAAGCTAAGTATTTTTGTAAAACAGCAAAACGAAGCTACAAACAATGCAAAGAACACTCATCACACTACTGTTTCTGATAGGAAGTCAATTGGTATTTTGCCAATCCAATGACATGGAAATCTTTCCTCGGCATGAACTAACATTAACGATTGGTCTACATCAATCTTGGATGAAAGATTCTAATTTCTCTCCTCTAAATTATAAAGGGCGAGGGGCACTTTATGGTCTAGAGTATCGTCTGAATGACAAAGCAAATAAGGGCGTTTTTGTAGCTGGTTTGAGTTTTGGGACAGGAACTTACCGAAATAATATCTCTGATGTCTTGGATACCAAATTTATACTGGGTGACTTCAGCTTGGGATACCTAAGCAGAACGAATGATCTAATAGCACCTACTCCTAATTTTGCCTTTGGAGGTCGCTATCATTTTAATATCAACTATTTGGATTGGGGAGAACAAGATGCGTTTAGTTTTCTAGCCAATCATGGATTTGAATTTGCTACTTCTACAGACTACCGGCTCAATGAAAAGCATCGTTTTCAAGCGCAATTGAGCTTGCCAATATTCAGCTATACCGTTCGTCCACCCTATAATGGTTCAGATGAAGAGCTCACAGATAATAATGATAATCATCCAATTCAACTATTATTTGATGGTTCTTGGAGTACCTTCAATCGCTTATTAATGTATGATCTAGAGTTAAAATATCACTATCAGGTTTCTAATAATTTTAGCCTCAACCTTGCCTATCTTAACCGCTATCAAAACGTGACAGATCTGCACAAATTTGTTCAAATGCAGAATCAGTTTAAAGTGGGGACAAGTTTTCAATTTTAAATCCTTAGTTTAGATACTTTATGTGTGCTAAGTGCCGTGTGAACTAGGTGAACTGAAATCTCTGCCATGTTTCTGGCGCGCCTTTCAGCGCGCAGAGATTTTTCTGGAGAGATCGAGATTATTGGGCGAAACGCCCAATAATCTCAATCTCTCCAAAAGGATTTTTCGCTGCGAAGCAGCGGGAGTAAAAATTTAAGAAACCTACTTTACAGTGTACTAAGTTCAAAAGATTGAAAGAATTGCTAACCAATTACCTAAACATTTGATAACTATGAAACGAAGAACAGCTTTACAACTCATTGGCGCATCCAGTTTGAGCGCTGCTCTGCCTCTAAATGCTGCTTGTCAGTCTTTGGATAAAGAAAAATTAGGAATTGCCTTAGTCGGATTGGGAGGTTACGCTACTCAACAATTAGCTCCTGCATTAGAACAAGCTAAGCATTGTTATTTAGCAGGCATTGTGACAGGTACGCCTCAAAAAGCTAAAGAGTGGAAAGTGAAATACAATATACCAGATGAAAACATCTACAATTACGATAATTTTGATACAATCGCTCAAAATGATGCAATTGATGTTATCTATGTCGTTTTGCCGAATTTTATGCACGCTGAATACACCATTCGTGCTTTCAAGGCAGGAAAACATGTGATTTGTGAAAAACCAATGGGTATGAATGTGGAAGAATGTAAAGCGATGTTAGCTGCACAGAAACGTTCGGGGAAATCGTTGCAAATTGGCTATCGTTTGTACTACGAACCTGTCCATTTAGGCGTAAAAGATTTAGGCGCAAAGCAAAAGTTGGGTAAGGTAAAAATGATAGAATCTAGCTTAGGATTTAGAATGGCGCGACCTGGTATTTGGCGAATGAATCTCAAGGAAGGAGGAGGAGGAGCCATCATGGATTTGGGGGTTTATTGCATTCAAGCAGCTAGGAGAATGGTTGGTGAACTCCCTAAGACGGTTTTGGCTAGAGGTTACGAAGGAGATAAGAAGTTGTTCAAAGACATCTACGAAAGTATGTATTTCCAGATGGAGTTTCCAAGTGGTAGTATCTCTAATACTAGTACTTCTTTCAATGCTTATGTTGATCGCTTTCATGCAGCTTGCGAACAAGGTTGGTTGGAACTAGAACCTGCTTTTAATGCTAGGCAAAAGCCAAATTTGAATCTCAATTCGGAAGAAAAAATAACATTTCCTGAACAGCAGTATGACTTTCAGCAGGTTGCTCAAATGGATGCTTTCGCCTTAAATGTTAAGGACAATACGGAGGTTGTTGCTTCTGGTGAAGAAGGACTTATTGATTTACAAATTATTGAAGCGATCAAAGCATCAGCAGAAAGAGGTAAGGTATTGGATGTTGATTATAGCTAAACAATAGTTAGTGTGTATAACAAATTGCACGAGTACCGAAAGTACTTACTATAAGCGACTTGTTTTGGAATTGGATGGACTCGATGCCGCCATGAGTTGACAAAAGCAGAGAGCAGAGTCTTTGTTACTTCAAATCTTCTGTAAAAGTGCAATTTGTTATATACACCAATAGTCACTGCTCTTTCTCTATTTTTAATTCATATCTACTTTTGAAAGACTAGACACACCATGAGATATTTACTCTTTTTATCTGCCTTATTGTGCTTTACTAGGATGGAAGCGCAAAATGAATCATCGCTTAGTTTGCATTACCATGCGTTCAATATATTTCATTCTGGCTTGGAATTGGGTTATGATGCTCCTTTATTGAAGTTAGAATCAATTAATAAGAAAGAGCAAAAACGATGGTATCAACTTTATTTAGGACCAAGTCTTGGCGTCTATAATTTCAGAGGCAATCATACGGGAATTACTTTGGGAAGTGATCTAGGATTGAAAACAATTGGTCACAACGGCTTTGAGGTAGAAATCTTTGGAGGAGCACACTATTTACGTACCATCAATGCCAATCAAACCTTCGAACTCAACAACAATGGTGATTTTGAAGAAGTGAAGGCCGCAGGACAACACTATTATCAATGGAGATTAGGAATAGGTTTTGGGAAGAATTTTTTACCCAAAGGGCACCCTTTCAGTGTCAATGTAAAAGTTGGTGCTTCGCAAACGCCACCTCAACCTTCTCCTAGCATAACGCCCAATATATGGGTAGGTACAAATTATTACTTCAATCAATAATCCCAATGCTTAGAAAATTATAAATCAATGAAGAAGCCATTATTCTTTTTATTCCTACTCGTTGCAACTGCTTGTTACAAAGACCCGATCATCAATGGTCAATACAGCGGCGAATATTACATTCGACATGAAGGAGTTGATATGCCTGTATACGTTCGTGGAAATGTAGACAGTGAAGTCTTCCTTTTTTTCCTACATGGTGGTCCAAAGCTAAGTGGTATTGAAGAAGCAATTTCTAACCAATTTGCCAATCTTCATGAGCAATATGCTATGGTTTATTACGATCAAAGAAGTGGTGGATTTACGCACGGCAATCGGAATGAAAATATAAGTGAAGAACAGTTGGCAAAAGATTTGGACGTCGTCGTTGACTTTATTAAATCTACTTACAGCAATGCCAGAAGTATTTTCCTGATGGGACACAGTTGGGGTGGTTATTTAGGAACGCTATACTTAACAGACGCTACTCGACAGGATAAAATTACCGCTTGGATAGAACTTGCAGGTAATCATAATCAACCACTCACCTGGCTATCTTCCAGAGATTTTGTGTTGGAATATGCCCAAGCACAAATTGATGCCAACGCAGAAGATAAGAGCTTTTGGGAAGAAGCCATTGAAAAAGTCACACCTATTACTACTATCGAAAAGTTTGAAGATATTCTTGATATTAATTTCTTCGCGCAAGTCATAGATAGAAGAGTTGGTGAGAATAGTGTTATTCCCAAACAGAGCAGAATCGAATACATGAGCTCTCCTGCTGGCATTGATGTGACCCAAAAACCTATTCCCATTTTGGATAATTTAGCCATCACTGCAAATCTCAATCCATTGATGCCTAACATTACTTTACCGTCCTTAATCATGTCTGGTCGTTTAGATGCAATTGTACCCTTGGCAGTAGGCGAAAATGCCATGGAATTTTTGGGAACTCCCGACGAAGATAAATCTTTAGTCATCTTGGAAAAGAGTGGACATGATATTTGGAAAATAGAACAAGAACGTTTTGTGAGAGAGATTGAAAATTTTGTAGAAAAGTATAAATGAATTCAATGAAACTTAAGATAATAATTACTTCAATACTATTCTCAAATTTACTCATTAGTCAAAGTCAAGAAAGTACTTTCGATAATATTTCTGTTGAAGGTCTTAAACAAGATTTGGCGATTCTCAAAGAAAATTTAGAAGCCATTCATGCAGGATTGTACACCTATACTCCAAAATCAGCGATGGATAGTTTTTTTCTTCAGGTAGAAAAGGAAATCACCACGCCATTAACTCCAGTTGATTTTTATAGACGGATATTGCCGCTCAATAATCTAATAAGAAATGGGCATACTCTAATCATTCCTCCAGAATCATGGAGTCAATATGTAGCAACAGCAGCAGTTCATCTTCCATTTGATATTTTTACAAGCAATGATAGGATATTCATCTTGAGAAATTTCACCAATAACAAAAATATCAAAGAAGGTGATGAGCTAATTAGCATTGATGGAATAGACACTAAGGAGATTTTAGATGAATTGATACAATCGGCAAATAAAGATGGATATAATCATACGTTTCCATTAGTCCTCATCAATCAAGATTTCTCTGAATATTTTGCTAATGTGATAGCAACAAAACCTGAATATACCATAAAGCTAAAGCAAAATAATGAAGTAGCGGAATACAAAATCCAATGTAAAACAATAGAAGAAATACGTACAATAGCAAAGCGCAAATATCAATTCGATAAACTTCCTTGGTACGGTGGAATAGAAAATCCACCACTTGAATATGAGGTTTTAGATAAAACTGCGTTGCTTAGGTTACCTACTTTCAGTATCTATAATATAAAAGACACTGGAATTGACTACAAGACCTTTTTCAAGAATGCTTTTACTGATATTGATCAGAAAAATATCCAATCACTCATTATTGATTTAAGAGGTAATGGAGGAGGACATGCAGATGTTGGATTAGAATTATTCTCTTATCTATATGACAAACCTGTTCGTCTATTCAAGGATATGCACGCCATCACTCGTACTATTCCTGATAAAGAATATTATTTAGGCAGTTCGCTTTGGCAGTACTTTATGATGAAGCTAGCACTAAAAAAAGTCAATAAAACTAAATTTACTCCTCGAATCTGGGCTGCCAAAATGAACAAATTGACACTAGTTGAAAAAGAACCTTCTGCTCCGATATTCAATGGTGACGTTTACGTTTTAATTGATGGTTGGGTGTTTTCAGCCTCCGCTATGTTTTCGGCATTGATTAAAAACACTAATCGGGGAATATTTATCGGAGAAGAAACAGGCGGAAATCCTAAAATACAGATCGGCGACTTTGAGCAAATGCTGACCTTACCCAATTCAGGATTGAGGATGAGAATACCTCTTTTTTACGAAGAAATGGATGTTGATTTTCCAAATCCCAAACGTGGAATTGTGCCAGATATTCACAAGAGAAATGATATTACTCAAGAAATAGCGAAGGAAGATAGTGTGCTTAATTGGGTGATTTCAAAAATCGAAAGTGACCTAGAAAAGTAGGAGATATTCTTTGACAAGCATATTGAGATCATACGATAAACTATATCCACTAACCTGATTATCAGGTTCAATTAAAACAAACAATGAAACATTTACTCTTTACTTCCAGCTTATTTTTATTGCTCAATGCTTCTTGTGAAAAAGCTTTGCTTGGAACTGCTCCTGAAAACAGTCCAATCAGCAATTTTGAGATCTTTTGGAAGGATTATGATCAGCACAGTGGAATCATTTTTCCAAAAAAAATTAATTGGGATTCGGTTTATCAAGTTTATCGTCCTAGAGTGACTAACTCGACTTCGGAAGAAGAGCTTTGGACAATTTTTACTGAGATGATTGAAGTGTTTGATGATGAGCATACTTTCGTAGAAGACGTGGTGAAAGATAAAACCTACGTATCAGGTAGTCATCGAATCGAAGCTGCCATTGAAGGGTTTAGCAAAGAATTGATAGAAGAAAAATATTTGGAAGAGCGAATCATCATAGAAACTTCTCCTGACCTCAGCTATGGAAAAATTAAGGAAAAAGATATTGGCTACATCTACTTGGGAGATACAGATGGCAACCATCCTGAACAAACGATGGATGATATTTTGAAAGCAATCGGTCAGCACCAAGCGATCATTTTTGATGTACGAAATAATGGTGGAGGAAAAGGAGATTACGCAATTGGTATTACTCGCGCTTTCGTATCCAGCGATCAAAGAGTGATGAGTGAACAAACTAGAAATGGTGCTAATTACGACGATTTTGACAAAGTCCTTTGGCGAATGAACATCAACGATGGCGAGAATCAGTA
This sequence comes from Bacteroidota bacterium, assembly GCA_039176995.1. GTDB lineage: Bacteria > Bacteroidota > Bacteroidia > Chitinophagales > Saprospiraceae > JAAUTG01. The sequence goes on along the minus strand of JBCDFY010000010.1, from coordinate 25,063 downwards.
TCTAAAACCTGTGGTTGTGCTAACGGATCGTTTTTCAGTTAGTGGTGCAGAACATACAACGCTTTACCTGAAAGTTAATGATAATATCACTCACATCGGTGATACGACTGCTGGAGCATTTTCTTCGACTAGCAACAGACAATTTTTACCCAATGGTTGGACTTATCAATACCCAATTCAAATGAGTTTGGATGCGAATGGAGTCTCCCTAGATGGAGAAGGATTGATTCCTGATATCACCATTCAAAATACTAAGGAAGATATTGAAAATCAGCAAGATAAAATTATGGAGCGGGCACTTCGGTACTTGTTTGAGACTTATGGAATTGAGTAAATCTGCTTCAGGCAGGCACACCAATTGAAAATGCGAGGTCTCGCTCATCCTATAATCACCTTTTTCACGCTCACCAAGTAACTCTTCCCAATTGGTAATCGCTGATCCTTCAGCTTGATGTGATTTCCTTCCATCGCTTTGATATAATTGATGTTGACGATGTAAGATTTGTGTATTCTTAGAAAGTTCTGGATAGGTAGTTCCGCTTCCGCCATTTTAATGGTTTTTCGGACGATTTGAACCTTTTGATCGCTCAGAAAGAATTTGAGGTAATTGCCCCAAGACTGAATGTAGTGAATGTCGGTATACGGAATGCGATAGATGACTTTGTTGTCTTTTAGGCTGATGAAATCGACGGAGGTAGACGTAGGAGGTGTTTCCTGTAGCAGAGTAGTCGTATTTTCAAATTCTTTTTCTAGCAATAGAATTCGTTTCACCCGTTCTAATGCTTTAATAAATCTTGTTAGTCGTATGGGTTTATGCAGATAATCGACGACTTGATCGTAATCAAAACTTTGAATCGCATATTCGGTGTAGGCAGTAGTGAAGATGATTTTTGGCGCATTATTTTTCAAAGTATCTAGCAATTCCAAACCTGTCAGATCGGGCATTTGAATGTCCAAAAGCACGGCATCTACTGGTTTTTTATTCAAAAAGTTGAGCGTAGAAATGCCGTCATAGCAGTTTCCAATCACTTCGATATAATCTATATTTTGGCAATAGCCCTCTAACACCTGGTGGGCGATGGGTTCATCATCCACAATCAGTATTTTCATTTTTGTCATAACTCAATCCTTAAATCCACCAAATGGTAGCTTTCATTTTTGGTGATGTTCAATTGATGTTTTTGAGGGAAAAGTAATTCCAATCTCCGCTTCGTATTTTGAAGTCCAATATGCGTTTTTACCACTTTTCGGTTTCTGATTAGACTATTTTTTACGGTAAAACTAAGCTCTCGAGGTGTTGTGGTGAGTTGAATATTCACAAAGCAATCTTTGGTAGGATGCGTGCCATGTTTGAAGGCATTTTCCACAAAAGGAATAAAAAGTAAAGGCGAAATCATAATACTTCTGTCAGCGGTCTCAAAATCAATTTCTACCTCGCAGTTATCCCTAAGTCGAAGGCGTTCCAATTTGATGTAAGACTGCAACAGTTGAATTTCATCTTCCAACCTGACTTTGCCATGTTTCGAGAACTCCAAATGATAGCGCATGACATCTGAGAGTTCCATAATCATTTCTGAACCTCTTTTAGAGTTGTTTTGATTGATACCATAAATATTATTCAAAGTATTGAATAGGAAATGCGGATTGATCTGAGCTTTAAGCACTTGCAGTTCCGTGATCGCTTTTTCTGCTCGGAGTTCTTGTAGTTGATATTGATTGATGATACCTCTTTTGAAGTATTGTAACCCAATAGCAATCAAGATAATAAAGGACACATTTTGTATGTTTTGTGCCAAGCTACTTGTATTGCCTAATAGAAAAAATAAGCCTTCAATAATAGCTACTCCAATGCTCACTGTCAACAGTAAACTTAGCAAAAACCATCCATATTGCCGACGGTCAAAAAAGCGGTTTTTAAAGTAAAAGGCTAAATAAACAGATGCAAAAAGCGACAGAATAATCGAAATCAAACTTCCCCAAAAACGATCATCACTTGTAAATTCTCCATTCCGCCACAAAATAAATCCCAAAAATAGGACAAGCAATAACCAGATCAAACTGTGATAAACCCAACGTTTTTTCAGAAATAAAATCATAGTTCCAAATTTCCTGATTTTCAAGTTATGATACAACTTATTGTGATAAACGCCTTTCATCCCAACTACTTGATGGTTCGTCACAAGCTAGCCTTTCGCCTTCACTAAAAGTTATTTCGTTGCCTTTAAGTCTGAACCTTTGAAGCGTCAACTATTCGACAACAAAATCTAAAATAATAAATAATGAAACGACTAACTTATATAGCAGTACCCACTATGTTTGCTTTTGCCTTATTCGCATTTTTTGCCTTCGTCAATCAGTCAGAGAGTGATGCACCTGTACATGAAGATGATTGGTGGCAGAGTGAAGTCACACCTATTCAGCAAGATGCTTCCAATTTTTCTGATCTGCAATTTTTGAAGGAAGAGATTGGTGACAAGCGTATCGTCGCATTGGGTGAACAAACCCACGATGATGGTGCTACCTTTGAAACTAGAGCTCGCTTGATTCAATTTTTAATGGAGGAAATGGACTTTGAGGTTATTCTATTTGAGAATGGGATGTTTGAAATGGATTTAGCCAATCAAACGATTCAAACTGAGAAGAACGTGAAGGAATTACGTCAGGTATTATACGCTTTTTGGTCAGAAGCCAAACAGCACAAACCACTATTCGACTATTTAGACGCTCGTTTGCAAGCCAATCAACCTACCTATTTCGGTGGTTTTGATTGTAAACAAAGTTCGGGAATCGGCTTAAAAGGTTCGGTTTATACCGATCAATTAGAAAGTGTCATTCAAGCGAGCAATCCTACTTTATTAACGCACGATAACTACAAAGCCTATAAAACCATTTGGCAAGATTTTGAAACCCAACGTGCTGAAAGCAAGTTGGCGATGATACGTATCAAAATGGAAGAAGAGGAAAAAGCTCAGCTTAGAGATTTGAGCAAATGGTTGCAAGGAGAACTACAAGAAGTGGATCAATCGTATTGGGCACAAGTGGTGCGCAGTGCAGATGAAAGTATGATTGTGTATAGCGATTTAAGGATTTTGAAAGTGCTTTTGAGCAAGAAAAGCTTTGTGCCGATCAACAACCGAAGGGATGAGCTAATGGCAGAAAATTTGAGCTATTTATTGAGTGAGCAGTATGCTGACAAAAAAATAATTCTGTTCGGTGCGACTTATCATTTCATGCGCAACAACGACCAATTGAGCAATGCTAAAGTGAAAGGTATCTACTTGAATGAGAGTCGAGTAATGGGAGATTTGGTATACGATGAATTTGAAGAGGACATTTATACTATCGGCTTTACAGCCTACGAAGGTCGCTATGGGAGAGAGGAAAATGTAGAAAAGGGCAAGAAAGTTAAGTCTCCGCAACATACTAGAAGCCTAGAGTATCAGTTACATCAAAAAGATCACGATTGGGCATTTGTCTCCTTAAAAAATGTAGCGCAGAATCCTTTTTGGTCTGACAATCCTTCTATTCGTTTGTTTGATTACAAATCGGATGTAGAGAGCAACCATTGGGCAGAAGTTTTAGATGCAGTGGTATTCATTAATACAATGGAACCTGTTTTGGTGGATTAGTAAATGTTTGGAATAGGATTGAACAAATGCACAACCACATTATCTCAAAAAGTTAGGGTGTAACTTCAAAGTCACGCCCTAACTTTTTGAAATAATAACCCATTTACGTCATATTCATGCTGTAACTAACCCTATTTTCAACGGATTTACCAAAGGATTGTATGGATTCACTGTAAGTGCTTTTGAGTGATTACTTCATTGCTCTAAATTGGTATCGTAATTCCATCTACGATATGTAAGCAAAAAGTGAACAGATGAAAATACTTTACAAAAGCATTGTTTTGATCTGCTATCTACTTTTCAATATAGCAATCAATGCACAAGACGTCAATCCTCGACTAGCGAAACAACTCAAACAAACAGTCGACTCCATGCGGCAAGTAGTAGCGGCAAATGGGATGTCCGTCGCTATTCAATTTTCCAATGATGAAGCTTGGGCAGTTGGAAGTGGCGTATCCACTTTTTCGCCTGTCGATAGCATTACTCCAGCGCATTCTTTTGGAAAAGGAAGTACCGCAAAATCCATCACAGCGATGTGTATACTTCAATTAGTGGATGAAGGCGTATTGTCTTTAGAAGACAGCCTTCATAAATGGCTGCCAATTTATCCGTACATTGATTCTACGATAACCATTCGACAACTTCTAAGGCATGAAAGTGGAGTGGCGGACTTCTTAGCGGTTGCTGCTTTTCAATCAGTGGCGCTAGAAGAGACCAATAGGATTTGGGAAGCTGAAGAAGTAATCAGGAGATTTGCGCAGTCACCTAGTTTTCCAGTTGGGACAAAATGGGGCTATTCCAATGTTAATTATGTCTTGCTAGAATTGATTATTGAGAAAGTAACGGGCAATCAATTTGAGCGAGAGTTAGAGCAGCGTTTTTTTGAACCTTTGGGTCTAAACAGCTTCAAAAATCCTGCTTTTGATTCTATTTCAGAACCTTACGCACATTTGTGGCTAGATATTACAGGCGATGGGATGGTAGATGATGCAGGTAGTTTTATTACCAGTTGGCATTCTTTGTTTAGTGCAGTTAGTCCTGCTTCGGGCTACTTTGCTACGCCTACTGATTTAGCAAAATTTATGAAGAAAAGCATGAGTGGCAGTTTACTCACTCCAGAGACCTTTGCGATGGCAACGGAAACAGTTTTCACAGGTCTTCCCAATAGTATTAGATACGGATTGGGGATCATGGAATCTAAATATTTGGGCTACAAAGCCTACGGTCATGGTGGTGATATTTCCTATTCTACTCAAGCCTTGTACTTTCCTGAATTAGACATCAGTATCGTCGTGGCGACGAATGACGCGCGAGTCTTGTCTTGGAACTTGATTTCTACAGTTATAGCAATACTTCAGACCTATCTTGATTATGAGTCGACGGTTACTAATGTAGCATCTCTTTTACAAACATCAGTGAAGGTGACTATATTCCCAAATCCCTTCGAAGAAGAATTGAACCTGGGCATCCAGACTCCAACCTCAATGAAAGCGGTAACAATACAACTTTATCATATGGACGGAAAAATGATCTGGAGTAATAGTCGTGATTTATCAGCTGGACAAAACGATTTTAGTTTCAATATGCCTGAGGAATTATCCTCTGGACTTTATACCCTTAAAATAAAGTCTAACAATAGTATTTTGAATCAACAATCTATTCTTAAGCAATAAATCTGATCATAGTAAATGAGCAATCAGTTAACCACCCCAAACATCCACTTACCAAATTAAGATTAGATGAAACAGCAACTCAAATTCATAAGCCTATTACTGATCTACTTTCTACTAAGTAATACATTATTAGCCCAAAATACCATCGCAGGCTTGGTTCAAGATCAAGATGGTGAGCCTCTTGCTTACGCTAATGTGATTCTACTGAATCCGAATGATTCTACTACTCAATTAAGAGGCACATTGACTGATGAAAACGGACGTTATGAATTTGAGCGGCTAATCGCAAAAGGCTATCGAGTCCTTGCCTACCTGATAGGATATGATGAAGTATATTCTGAGGTTTTCCAGCTTGCTGCTGAACAGCGATTAGAACTTCCAAATATTCAACTCTCAGAAGGTGTTTTGCTAGAAGGTGTGGAAGTGAAAGCGAAAAAGCCGCCATATCAACAAGAAATAGATGGGCTTCGTATCAATGTTGAAAACAGCATCGTTTCGACAGGTACAACGGCTTTGGAGGTTTTGGAGCGTTCGCCTGGCGTAGTTGTTGATCGGCAGAATGGTAATATTTCGATCGCAGGAAAAGAAGGCGTAAATGTGATGATTAATGGAAAATTGACCTATATGCCTCTGGAGAGTTTGGTGCAGTTTTTGGATGGTATGAGTGCCGATAATATTAGTAGCATTAAACTAATGACTACCCCACCAGCCAAATATGATGCAGAAGGAACTGGCGGCTATATTGATATTCAGTTGAAAAAGCGCATAGATGAAGGATTGAATGGTTCATTTTCTTTATCTTATGGCTATGGTCGCGGGCATACTACTAACAACAATCTGAATCTAAACTATCGAAAAAATAAGTTGAATCTATTTGGTAGCTACTCTTTTGTTGCCGCTGCGCAAGACCAATTATTCAAAACCAATCGCAGCCTACTGTTAGGAAAGGAAGAAGAACGCTCTAATACAGTCAGTGAACGCGATCCACTTCGCCGCAATCACAATGCACGTTTGGGCTTGGATTATGAAATTAGTGACAAGACGATATTTGGCGTTTTGATCGCTGCTTATGATCTCAAATGGGTAATGGATGCTTTAAATACCAATGAACAGTTCTTGAACAATGAATTGACTAGTGTTTTGCTAAGTGATAATCAAGAGCGCAGTAAGTTGAAGAATTTAAGTACGAATTTGAATTTAAAACACGATTTGAGTGCAAAAGCGTCTATCAGTTTTGATGTTGATTATTTGAACTTCTACAATGATAATCCAACCGATTATACCAATAGGCTTTTGAATGCCGAGAGACAGTTTTTGGAAGAAAAATTGATTCGTTCTGTCAAAGAAACGCCGCTCCATATTTGGGTAGGCAAAGTGGACTATAACCAACAAGTCAAGGATGATTTCAAACTAGAGCTAGGCGCAAAAGTGGTCAATTCTGCTTTTGACAATGAGGTAGTCGTAGAAACTTTGGAAGATACTGCTTGGGTGCAGGATGCTTCTTTGACGAGCAGTAGTGAACTCTCCGAACAGATTTTTGCAACTTATGCTTCGAGCGATTGGAAAATCAATGCGAATACTACTGCAAAAGTAGGTTTGCGCTACGAATACAGCGATTCCAAACTGGACACAGAAACTGAAGGTCAAGTTGTAGATCGTCAATTTGGGCAGTTGTTTCCAAGTATGTTTTTATCGCACCAGTTTAGCGAGCCATTCAAAAGTACACTTTCCTATTCGCGCAGAATCACGCGACCAACTTTTAGAGAGCTCGCCCCTTTTGTCTATTTTTTTGACCCCAACACCTTCTTCACAGGGAATACTACTTTACAACCTGCGCTGACCGATGCAGTGAAGTTGGATTTGAATTATAAGAGTATTTTCTTTTCTATGGAATATGCCGTCCAAGACAGTGCCATTGCTCGTTCTCAACAACGATTTGATTCCGAGACAGGACGCTTGTTTTTAGCATCTGAAAACCTAAAAAATGCAAAGACTTTATCTTTCACCATTGGTTTTCCGATTCAGATTGCTGATTGGTGGGACATACGTACCAATGCGATCTACTATCAACAAGAAAACAATGCTTATTTGGATAATCAACTGACTCAAATCAAACAAAACTATTTTCAATTCAATATAGATCAATCTTTCAAATTGCCTCTAGATTTTTCTTCTGAACTTTCATTTTTCTATATCGGGCCACGTCTTATGGGTACATTCCGTTTTGGGGAAATGTATGGTTTGAACGTAGGCATCCAAAAGAAATTAGGAGAGAATAATGGTACAATTCGTTTCAATATACGCGATGTATTAAATTCTATTTTACTTACTGGTAATGCAGATGTGCCTTCTCAAAATTTCGCCTTCAGCAATAGATTTGACTATTATCAACGTACTTTTTCCTTGAGCTATTCCAGAAACTTTGGCAACAATAAAGTAGAAGCTACTAGGAAACGGCAAATAGGTGCAGCAGAAGAGCGTAGAAGAGCGAGCTAAAGTGGGAATATTGTGTACGAATTACGGACAGCTATCAAAATATGAACAAAGAAATCAATAGAATTATAGCCAATGTTTTCTTAGTACTTGGCTTGCTCACTTTGAACTTTTCCTGTGTCAGAAATAGGAATTTAAAAGAATTGGCAGAGCACCTAAGAGTCAAAAATAACATTCCAGGAATGGCAGTCGCAGTTGTAAGAGCAGATACGATTCCTGAGATTTTTGTGTTAGGTCACAGGCGAGGAGGACATCCAGATAAAGTTCAATTGGATGATCTTTTTCACATTGGTTCTAATACCAAAGCAATGACTGCCTTTGCTGCTGCACATTTGGTAGAACAAGGAATAATAGACTGGTCTTCGCGTTTCTTTGACTTGTATCCTGATTGGAAAAATGAGATAGACTCATCGCATTGGGATGTTAAGTTAGGAGGTCTATTGAGCCATCGAGCAAAAATAAAGCCTTATTGGACGGAAGAAGAATTTGATTCTCTTGAGTTAATCCCCATTAATCTAGGTACAAAATCAGAGCGAAGGAGAGCGTTTAGTAAATATGTTTTAACCCAACCTCCAACCATCCCTGATAGTATAGGTTATCGCTATTCCAACGCAGGTTATTCTATTGCGGCACAAATGCTTGAAAAAGCGAGTGATATGACTTGGGAGGAACTGCTCCTAAAAGTGTTCAATAATGATTTGAATTTGGGGATTGGTTTTTCTTGGCCCAACAAAGTAGATGAAAACCAACCTTGGGGACACTGGACTGAGGATGGGCAACTTTCTACTTGTCCTCCTGATGATGATTACAATTTAGATTTCCTAGAACCAGGTGGAGATGTACATATTTCTTTACCCAGTTACTGCAAATTTATCCAATTGCAGTTGCAAGGTCTATCGGGGCGGGACAACTATCTAAAATCCTCTACTTACGATTTACTTCATAACGACCGTAAGAACTCCGTCTATGCTTATGGTTGGGCGAATTTCGTGCAAGACGATTACAACTATTCATGGCACGCGGGTTCCGCAGGCACCTTTCTGACGAAGGTTTTTATTGATAAGACGGCGTCCGTTGCTTACATCGTTATGATGAACACAAATTCCCCCGAGGCTTGGAATTTAGAAACTGAGCTAAGGGAAAAAATGGAAGACCTGTATGGTGGTTCTGAAAACTGAAATAGTAGTTTGGTGTTTTACGCTCATTTATTTCTAGTTTATAAAATCGTTCAATATGAAAAAAGAAGAACTAAAGGAACTATCGAATGAAGCCCTTCAAAAGAAAGAAAAGAGCACCAAAACACTGATCGGCATCTTTATTCCAATCATTTTGGTACTGCTCTTTTTTGGCGTCAGAGATTATTTGAATGGAGAGGCCAATACACCCGTAACCATCATCACGATTTGTTCGATTGGTGGAATGGTCATTCTCTTTCCAGAACTAAAGAGTATCCGAGAAGAGTTGAAAGATAGAAATCTATAAAAAGTAAACATAATGGAAAATTCAAATACGAAAAATACCTACTGGAGTAAGTTCTTCATCGGCTTTGCCATAGTAGCAGTGCTTAGTGGCATCTATCTAATAACTCAGGGAGATTATGTGATAGGAGTTGGAGGTTCAATTACTGGGCTTTTTCTTCTCTATTTGCAGAACACGAACAATGGAAACGACAAGGAATCGAATAATTAATCAGAAAATAGTTATGAAGAAATCACCACTTTTACTGCTGTTACTCTTTTGTATATGCAGCACAAACTACGCACAACAAGCTGATGAAGACATACTTCAACCTATTCTTTTGGATAAATCAGTTTTATCAGGTGTTGGGCTCAAAAAAATAGATCTAAAAAATGAGCCAGAGAAAGACTTCTACCAAAAACGACTATACCGAGGTGAAGACATCAGCATTTATGTGGTTTCTACGGAGACTTGGAACAACAAGATGGAGAACTTTCCTTTCGATGAATTTATCTATATGTTTCATGGCGAAGCAGTTGTAAAACCTGAAAACGGCAAGACACAGCTTTTTCAGTCAGGCGACTATTTCTTTGCTCCCAAAGGTTATACGGGGGAATGGGAAATACGAGCAGGAGACTATTTGCACTATGAATTATCGGTCATTGCGACTAAACGCTCAGATTCCACAACTATTCAGAAAGATGCTACTCATCAATTATTTGATCGATCTACGCTTTCTGGTGCGGCTATCACTTTAGATGAAAATGGACAGTTCGCAGAAGTGCTAGAAAAAGGGGCAGAATTGACTATTCAACTCAACGCAGAATTACCAAAAGAAGCCTCAGTGAATGAATCCAGTAAGGAGCAACTCATTCATGTTTTATCAGGACAAATTACCATTATTAGTCAAGATAATACTGAACAAATCTTTTACGCAGGTGATTTTTTTGTATTGCCGGAGAGCTTCACAGGCAAATGGAAAAGCGAAGGACATGGCTTGGTGAAGTATTTGATTGTAGAGAAAACGAGTTGATTTAAAACCCTCCTTTTTGAAAGAACAAATGTTCTCAATCTGGTTTTCCATTTAAGTGCAAATATGGAAGAACGCAGTTTTTTCGTAAACTTGCAGCTTTAGAATTAAAACATCAGAGAAGAAGGAGTTCCTTTCTAACCTTCTTTTCCTCAAACCTTCAATCCTAGCACATGGAATTTTTGATGCCAGATTTTGCAAGCGCAGCCGTTTGGATGAGCTTGCTGACTTTGACCTTCTTAGAAATTGTTTTGGGTATAGACAATATCATATTCATCACGATTGCAGCGAATAAATTACCAGAAAATCAGCAGAAAAAAGCAACGAATATTGGTTTGATCTTGGCAATGGTAATGAGAGTGGCTTTGCTTTTTGGAATTTCTGCCTTGGTCGCACTCAATGATCCTATTCCAGCTCTAACCTTCCATGCTGATTGGTTCGAAGGCGGTTTTTCAGGACAAAGTTTGATTCTCCTTGCTGGTGGAATCTTCTTACTTTATAAGAGTACCACCGAAATTCATCATAAATTAGAAGGGCAAGACCATTCAGAAGAAGGCACAGGTTCTAAAGTCAAATCCACTTTGCAAAGTGCCATCATTCAAATTACGATCATCAATATTGTCTTTTCCTTCGATTCGATTTTGACTGCTGTCGGAATGACCAACGGAATAGATGGTGCACTAGCGATTATGGTCATAGCGGTTATCATTTCTGTGTTGATTATGATGCTATTCGCTGTGCCAGTTGGACGTTTTGTGAATAAGCATCCAACCATCCAAATGCTTGGTCTGGCGTTCTTGATTTTGATTGGATTTATGTTGATTGCAGAAGCGGCGCACTTGGCACATTTAAAAATCCTCGGTTCGGAAGTAGGAGCAGTGCCAAAAGGTTATTTATACTTCGCGATTGCATTTTCTTTGGGCGTTGAGTTCTTGAATATGCGCTTGCGCAAGAATAAAAAAGCAGTACAACTGCATGGTTATCAGGAAGAAGCAGTGAAGGAAGGGATTTTACCGCCTGCAGATTCGTAATGAAATCTTAGAGACAAAAACCACAAGTTAAACAACAAAAATGAAAAATCAATTAGATATAGGACTACTGCTGCTGCGTATAACTTTTGGAAGTTTAATGCTCATCAATCACGGTTGGGGAAAAATGATGAATCTTTTTGGTGATGATCCTATTAAATTTGCCGACCCAATTGGAATAGGAGAGACTGCTTCTTTGACCTTGGCTGTATTTGCGGAAGTGCTTTGTGCCGCTTTGATCGCTGTCGGATTTCTGACGCGTTGGGCAACGATTCCACTCATTATTACCATGTTGGTTGCTATCTTTATCGTCCACATCAGCGATCCTTTCAAAAAAATGGAAATGGCAATCTTGTATTTGATTCCTTACGTTGTAATCTGGATAAACGGCGCCGGAAAATATTCCATAGATGCGCTTTTGAAAAAGAATGCTTGATGGTTTTAGTATTGACAATCAACCATGAAACCCTACAATCATAAATCAATACAATTTGGAAAGACTAGACCAACATATCGAAAGCCTCATTTTTACTTGTGAGCAGCCGATTTCACTCAAAGAAATCAAGAAGTGTTTAGACGAAGTTTTTGAAGTGAAATTGAAGGAAGCACAACTAATAGAAGCAATTGAGCGATTGAAAAAGCAATACGAGCAAGAGCAATTTTCTTTTGAAATCATAGAGATCAGCGGTGGTTATCAATTTCTCTCCAAAGGCGCATTTCACGAGACAGTCGGTACTTATTTGCAACAAACGACCAAACGCAAGCTCTCCAAATCTGCGATGGAGACGCTCGCAATTATTGCTTACAAGCAGCCCGTCCCTAAAAGTGAATTAGAAAAAATTCGAGGTGTGAGTTGTGATTACGCTATTCAAAAACTATTGGAAAAAGAACTTGTTGATATAAAGGGTCGTAGCGACGCCCCTGGTCGTCCACTACTGTACGGTACGAGCCAGCGATTCATGGATTACTTTGGAATTAATAGCACAAAGGACTTACCAAAGTTGAAAGATTTTAAAAATCCAGATAGCGAAATCGGAGAACGTGCGCCTTGATGAAAATTATTGAACTGTTGATTTGTTTATTTGATGCAAGTAGAAGAAAAAAAATTAGTCAATCGAATTGCCAATAGTGGTTTGATTACCATAAAGTTAGAAGAGTTTTTTCCAAAAAAAGAGATGGTCATCTTTGATATCAAAGACTATCTTTTCATGGAACTAATTCTAAAGGAAAAAGACTTTAGAGCTGCTATGAAAGCACACGATTGGGAGCAATACGAAGGTAAACATCTACTCATTATTTGTAGTGTAGATGCGATCATTCCAGTCTGGGCATACATGCTCATCACTTCCTACGTAGAGAACTACGCTAATTCCATTTTCCAAGGAACAAAAGAGGAATTCCTGAAAGTGCATTACGAGTTGAAAATCAATGAATTAGATTTAGAACAATATAAGGTAAAACGCCTCATCATCAAAGGGTGTAGCGATCAACCTGTTCCGGCTTCTGCCTACGTTGCGCTGACACAAAAGCTACGACCTATCGCCAAGAGTATTATGTATGGTGAGGCGTGTTCGACTGTACCAATTTATAAGCAGCCAAGGAAGTAGAATAGGTTTATACCATAAATACTTTACACAATTGAAATTTTCTGATTTTACCAAATACGAGAATCGCTATTGATCTTTTCAAAAACGAAAGAAAAATAAATTTTTCCTTCGTTTTTGAAGGAACTCTCAGGACAGAAACAGATTTTTGGGAGATGTTTTTTCAAAAACATCTCCAAAAATCTGTTTCTGTCCAAAGAACTTCAGATAGATGAATTTTTATGAAATAAAAATTCGTCCATCTGATTTATTGATTGATGAAACTTTTTCAAAAAGTGTAAGATGCTGTAACAGACACTAACGCAGTGCTGGTATCTATTTAAAAATCAATGATCTACTCCTCCATTACCGCAACCTTTTATCTCCTTCCACAGTATTAAATAGCGTTGTAATTTTTTCCACTTGAAATATTAGTTCAGCCCTGAATATCAAGGAGTTAAAATCAGAAAATGATCTTTTTGAATAAGCAATACTATTTTACGTTAAAGTTTTATAATTATATTGCTTATTGTTCATAGAATGCCTATAATGTGGCGTTATATTTTTGCTTAAAATCGTTATCTTAGAAATCTTTACAAACCCAGTGACTATGCGCAGGAGTATCATCGTATTTGCAAGTCTTGTTGTCAGCTTTAGTATCATAGCTGTTTTTTCTTCCTCTATGAAAGGAGGCGAGAATCCCAATCCGCCGCAAGAAATAGAAACCACCATATTGCCACAAATGGTGAAGGCAGTGGATATGAACAAGGACTTCTACTTTGCAGGAGAGCGCATTCCTACCGAAAATCACGACGTGAAAGAACGCTTAGATTATGAACTAACGACCAATGCGTATCGTCATGGTAAGAATTCCATCAATATGAAGCGCGCGGCGCGCTATTTTCCAATTTTTGAGAAAGTTTTTGAGGAATACGAAATTCCACAGGATTTGAAGTATATCGCACTTGCAGAGAGTGACTTGAGTAATGCTACTTCTCCAGCAGGAGCAAAAGGGATTTGGCAATTTATGTCAGCCGTTGGAAAAGAATATGGTTTGGAAATCAATAGCGAAGTAGATGAACGCTATCATGTAGAAAAAGCAACAGTAGCTGCCGCGAAACATCTTCGTTTTTATCACAGAAAATTCGGAAGTTGGACTCTGGCAACGGCAGCGTACAACGGCGGAATTGGACGAATTTCTAGTTCTTTGAGAAAGCAACGTGGAGGTACGTTATATGATCTAAATCTAAATCAAGAAACCAGTCGCTACGTTTTTCGCGTCATTGCTTTTAAGGAAATTTTAGAGAATCCCAAGAAGTTTGGCTATTACCTAGAGGAAGATGATTTGTACGCGCCATTAAATGATTACTATATTATTGAAGTAAATTCTACGGTCGAAAATCTAGCAGATTTCGCGCGAGATAATGGCATCAGCTATCGTCAATTGAAGCGATACAATCCTTGGTTGCGCAAAGAGCGTTTGACTAATGCACGAAGAAAGACCTACGAGATTAAAATTCCTTATCAGAAGTTTTAGGATTTCAAGTATCGGACACCCTTGAAGGTGTCCGATACTTTTTTCCAATAAAGTCCCGAATGTAATCTAAAATACATTCGGGATTTTTCATTTTCGTTAAAATTATCTTCTCTTTTGTTCTTTAGAAATAAAATCCTATCATTGCATCTCAATTAAAAATCCAATAATTATTGGAGATACAGCTAGTGGTAAAACACTCATCTAGCTACCTATAAGACTCATACATCAGAAAAGCTACCCGTCTCAGTTGATTTCACTTTAAAACATTGTTTTTAAAGCCGATTTAATTATTTAAACTTATCTATCACTAATGAAGAAGTACATCTTTACTGGTCTAATAGTGGCGTTGCTGCTATTGTCGAACTATTCATTTGCCCAAAACGATTGGACAACTAATTCCTCAAATCTTTACTACTGGAACGGAACAGAAAACATTGATATTCAGTCGAATGCAACTTCTGCGGCAGTTTATTTCAACTCCATTCCCAGCAATAGAGAGCTAAGAGAATTGAGAAGAGATTTTCCTGAATTTGAACTGAATGCAGCCAAAAAGTTGCTTGTACTTAATTCTAACAGACAAATTTCAGGTTTGACAAGTGTCTCTGGAAGACGTGCGTTCTTGGAGCGTTATGATCTTTTGGATGCGGATGCTTTTGAAGTACTGCCTATGTTTATTGTGGAAGGTGGTTATCCCGCTTGGTTTACTGATAAAGTATTAGTGCGTTTGCGACCAAATGTCAATATTTCTAGTATTGCTTCCTATTTAGAAGATTATGGAGCAAGCGTAGATCGTGTCATCAATGGAAACACTTATTCTTTGAATCTTTCCATTTTTGCGAACCAATTGCCATTGATTCAAGAATTAAAAAATAGAAACTTAATCGTTTGGGGACAACCTGACTTTAGAGTATCTATCGAAAAAACCAATGATCCACTTTATCCTGAGCAATATCAGATGAACAACACTGGTGCGACAATTGATGGTCAAGCTACTACTGCGGATATTGATATTGATGCGCCAGAAGCATGGGCAATTACCACTGGAAACTCTTCTTTGCGCGTAGCTGTAATGGATGACGGTTTGGAGTCTCATCCAGATTTGCCACCTATTATCGGTGGCTTGAGTCCTGTGAATAATGGCAATGGTGGAGTAGTAGCTGGTAGTAACCATGGGGTTGCCTGTGCAGGTATCGTTGCCGCACAACATAATAATATTGGAGTACGAGGAGTTGCACCAGACGTTCAATTACAATCCATTAATATCTTCGTTGGTGGTGAATCTAACCAAGACATTGCAGATGGTTTTTATTGGGCAAGAGACAACGGTTCAGATGTAATCAGTAATTCTTGGGGATTCACGACTTTCTTTGGACTACGCGCAGAATGCGGAGATAATCCGTATCCAGTCATTACAGATGCTATCAACGATGTTGCGCAAACAGGTAGAAATGGTAAGGGTTGTGTGATCATCTTTGCATCAGGAAACAATGGTCAAAATTGTGTGACTTATCCTGGAAGCCTTCCTTCAGTGATTGGTGTAGGAGCTTTGACAGCGACTGGTGTGGTTACTTCTTACAGTAATTTCGGTCCTCGTCTGGATGTTGTTTCTCCTAGTGATGGAAATGGTTTTGGTGTAAGGACTACGGATAGAGTAGGAGGTGCTGGTTATGCAAGTGGTGATTATACACTCGAATTCGGAGGAACCTCTGCTGCTTGCCCAACCGTAGCAGGTATCGGAGCACTAATTTTAGCAGTTGATCCAAATCTGACAGGCGAGCAAGTACACGATATTATCCGAAATACTGCTGATGATATGGGACCTGCTGGTTTCGATAATCAACACGGACACGGACGTGCTAATGCACACCAGGCAGTCTTAGAAGCACAAGGCAATGGTGGCGGCGGTGGTTGTACACCTGGTGCTGCTTGTGATGATGGTGATGATTGTACTATCAATGATGTTTTTGACAGTAATTGTAATTGTGCAGGTACTTTTACAGATGCAGATAACGATGGATTTTGTGTAGGTGACGATCCTAATGACAATGATTCTTGTATACCAGACGATAGTGATCCATCTTGTAATACCGGTGGCGGTGGTGGAGATTGTTCCACTTTAGATAACAATGATTTTGAAGGTGGATTGGGTATTTGGAATTTAGGAGGAAATGATGCGAGAAGAAACAGCAGCGATTCTAATTTCGCAAATAGCGGCTCTTTTTGCGTTCGTTTGAGAGACAATTCAGGTGCTTCTTCTTCTATGTTTACGGATGATATCAATGCAGCAGCTTACGATCAATTGGAAGTGTCTTTCTCCTATATTGTCACTTCTTTTGAAAGTAACGAAGACTTTTTCTTAGAAATTTCTACCAATGGTGGTTCTTCTTACTCCGTAGTAGAAAGTTGGGTAGTTGGTACTGACTTCCAAAATGATGTGAGAGAAAATGAAACGGTAACTGTCAGTGCAAACTTGACTGCCTCCACTAGATTACGTATTCGTTGCGATGCTAGTAATAACGGTGATCGCTTGTTCATTGATGATGTAGTGATCAAGGGTTGTGGAGACAATGGCGGCGGCGGTGGTTGTACACCTGGTGCTGCTTGTGATGATGGCGACGATTGTACGATCAATGACGTTTTTGACAATAATTGTAATTGTGCAGGTACATTCACTGATGCAGATAACGATGGTTTCTGTGTAGGCGATGATCCTAACGACAATGATGCTTGCGTACCAGATGATAGTGATCCATCTTGTAATACTGGTGGCGGCGGCGGAGATTGTGATGCACCAGTAGGTTTGGAGGCGACAGCAATCAGCAAGCGTAGAGCAACCTTGAACTGGAATGCTGTAAGTGACGCAAATGATTACGATGTACAATATCGCGAGGCCGGTACTTCTACTTGGACTGACCGCAGCACAGCAGATACGCAGATTAGAATTACAGGATTAAGAAACCGTACAACTTACGAGTGGAGAGTGCGTGCCAATTGTAGCGATGGCACAAGTGATTGGTCAGTAACTTGTGAGTTTACTGCGGGAACTTCTTCTTCAGGTGGTTGTGGAGCAGGTTTAATTGATGGTCAAAGAGGTGATCTAACTTTTACCACTTTAAGTGCATATCCAAATCCAGCGAGCAATGCCTTGAATGTTCAATTGAACTTATCAGCTAATGGTAACTTGCGTCTGATTGATGTGATGGGTAGAACCGTATTTGAAGTGAGCGTAGGTTATGGAATGTCTACGCAAGAAATTAATGTAAACGACTTGCCGAAAGGTATTTACTTCTTAGAATTGAGAAGTGAAGGCGAGACGCAAATTGAGAAAGTGATTGTAGAGTAAGGTAAAGAAGTCAGACTGTTTTACTGTCAGATCGTCTTCGACTGAGAGATAAAAAAAGGGGTAGAAAACATAGTTTTCTGCCCTTTTTCAATCTCTGCGAACTCCGCGTCCTCTGCGTGCATTAAACTGCCAAAAAAATATCCACCTCCGCATCCGAAGGATTCATTGCGCGCTCGCCATAAATTTCAAAATCGGCAGTGTATGCTCGGTTTAATTCCTTTTCCATTTTCCAAATGTCGTTCCACGCATTGTAAACAATGCCTTCCGAAAGATCGCCTTTCGCAGTCATCTTTTGATAAGTTCCTCCATCAAAAGAATGACCAACCATACCTGCTGGAATGGCATCTAAATTCCCGGCTTGACAACCTAAAATCGTAGTGTAAGCACCAGTGTAGTCGCTTTCATAATCCGTGTAAATCGAATAGACCGCAGGGCTGACTTTATTGGGAATTTTTTCTGCCAAGTTTTGAGACATCCATTGCTGCCATAAGCTCGTAATGTCCTTCATCGCATCTTCATGGGAAGTTCTAACTGCAATGCCAATAATGTGAAATGGTTTGATCGTTACTTTCTGCATTTGTATTTTATTTTGATTTGATGTAGCAAATGTAAAAGTGTCCGATGACAAGGGTATGTCAGGGGTGTTTTCGTATTTTTCTCTACATTGTTCAAAATATTCTAAAAGTGTCATTTGATGAGGTTGGAAGCAAGCAGATTGGGTATACAACTTTTGAATACGATCTAATCGGAAAGCACGAAAATCTTGACGTTTTCGACAAAAGGCAACCAGAATCCAATTACTTTGTGTGCTGTAAAGTGCAAAGGGCTCAATTGTTCGATGACTTTGTGCTCCTTGTAAGGAAAGATATTCTATTTGCGCCAGATTACAATTCGTAATAGTAGATTGCAACTGTACGAGGTAGTTGCTGGTCTTTTCATTTTTTGGATTCGCTCGAATTTGAATGCGCTCTTTTAGTAAATTGACTTTCTCCTTATCATTGCTTCGAAGCGTTGCCTTAATTTTTATGATCGCTTCTTGATAATGCTTCACGAAAGATTCATCCTTATTTTTCAGAACCAACTGCTCCGCAGTAATCAAAGCATTAGCTTCTGCTTCAGTCAGCATGATTGGAGGCAGTTGATAATTAGGCATCAAGCTATATCCTTTTCCTTCTTCTGTAATGATTGGAATGCCCGATTGCTCCAATGTCCGAATATCACGATAAATCGTTCGGATACTCACTTGGTGCTTTTCTGCAATTGCTCTAGCCGTCAATAGCTTTTTCGATTGCAGTTGTGTCAAAATTGCCGTGAGTCGTGCTAGTCTAGGTTTCGCTTTTTGCATAATGTTTGTGATACGAATTAACCAATTTTTCAAGCATTTGTTAGTTTAGACTAAAATAGTAACGTTTTATATGGGAGAACAAGTCAATTGGCGGAAATATTTACTAGAATTCTTCTCTATTTTTATTGGCATCAGTGTCGCTTTTGCTTTACAAAAATGGAACGAAGATCGCAGAGACCGACGAGCAGAAGAAAAAACGCTGCTGGAAATCAAGAATGGTTTGCAGCAAGATATCATAGACATAGAGGGCAATATCAAAGGGCATCTAACGGGACTATCAGCCTGTAATTATTTCAGGAAACTTATTAAAGGTCGTCCCGTAGCTAAAGATTCAATTGCGGATCAATACTATTTTTTGCTTCGAGATTACATCTCTATTCAAAACAAAACAGGTTACGAGTCTTTGAAATCCAAGGGTTTAGAGCTGATAAGAAATGACTCTTTACGCTTTTCGATTATTTCAGTGTACGATATTCAATACGAAATCTTAGAAAAACTGGAAGAACAATACAATGAAATGCAATTCAATCGAAACTACTATAAACCTATCAACGATCTGCTCTCACCTCACATGATTTTTGATGAAAAAGGCTTGCTTATAGATATAAAATCTCCTGAACTTTCAGTACCGGAAAGACGAGAGTTTTTGAGCTATTTATGGCGCATAGAAAACAACAGACGCTATGTTTTGAAATTCTACAACTATGTTCAGGAAGAGGTAAAACAATTGGTAGAAGAAATTGAGCGTTCTACGGAAACCTCTACAGATTTTTAATCACAACAATAATGAAAACTACGGCAAACAAACTCCCCAGAAGAATTGGTATCATTTTATTTGAGCTACTTATGGTTATCGTAGGTGTTCTGATTGCTTTCAGTTTGAGTAATTACGAAAACTGGAAAAAAGAAAAACAAGAGCAAGAAAAACTGCTTCAACTCTGCAAGCAAGAACTCAAATACAACCTTTCGGAGCTATATTATGGAGAATTGATCTATGATTCCTTGCTCACCACTTTCACCACTCAAGAACAAAATCTGAAACAACCTCGCTTAGAATTCAGAAATATCAGCTACATCTACGACAAAGGAATTTGGGAAACCGCAGTAGCGAAAGGTCTATTCAATGGCGAGATCATCGGTGTCATATCTGATATTAACTCGGAAATCAATGGTCTGGCACTCTACTGCGACCGCCTTCACGATTTCAATACACATTTACTACTCCCAAATATAGATCAGCCAATAGAAGAATTCTATCACACTGATAATAAGCGACTTAAAGCTAAATACGAGTGGTATCCAAATACGCTAGGCATAATTCTCAGCCGCTTCCGACAACTCAATAAAGCATCCAGAAAACTACAAGAGTTGATAGTAGAAATAGAATAAGGCAAAAAAAGAGAGAGCAAATTTGAAAAATTTGCGCTCCAAAAAAAATTACATCTCTGCGCCCTCTTTCCACTCTGCGTGCGTATAAATTAAAAAGCTTTGCGTCTTCGCGCCTTTGCGTGCTTCCTTCACTCTGCGTGCTTCCTTCACTCTGCGTGCGCTAATATTCCCACCGCTTAAACGCCTCCATCGCCTCATACTCCGCCAGCCCCAATTCATCATAAACCTTAGCCGTATTCCTATTCCGCTCTTCCGCACGCTGCCAAAATTCACGAGAATCATTGCCAGGAAATAAGGGACGATCCTTCTGCGATTGATGCTTAAAAATGGCGCGACGCTTGCGCAATAACTCACTTGGACTAATCGGCACAGCCATATCAATATTCTCAATTTCCCACTCTTGCCAAGCACCACGATAGAGCCACAACCAGCAATCTTCTATCCATTTAGAGGCTTTATCGCCCTCTTTTGCTTGTTGCTTAATTTGCTTTAACGCCTGCAAAACAGCATCCAAACAAACGCGGTGCGTGCCATGCGGGTCGGATAAATCACCAGCGGCATACACCTGATGCGGACGAATTTGCTGCAATAAATCCACGGTAATTTGAATATCTTCCTCGCCAAGTGGTTTCTTTTTCACCTTACCTGTTTCATAAAAAGGCATATCCATAAAGTGCGCATTTTCATCCGAAATCCCGACAGAACGACAACCTGCCTTGGCTTCTCCACGACGAATTAACCCCTTGATTTTTTGCACTTCTGGCGAGTCAATTTCACCCGCCGCTTTATTCTGTGTTTTTGCTCGAATAGAGTCAAACATCACCCTCGACATATCCTGTTGCAAGCCAAACATTTCGTGGTATTCTTGCACGAAATCGGCGAAGCGAACTACATCTTCATCGTGTACGGCAATATTACCCGAAGTTTGATAAGCGACATGGACTTCGTGCCCATGATCGGCAAGTCGAATAAACGTGCCACCCATCGAAATCACATCATCATCGGGGTGCGGACTAAAGATGATCACACGTTTTTTTGCAGGTTCTGCCCGTTCAGGACGGTTGGAGTCATCGGCATCTGGCTTACCACCCGGCCAACCTGTAATGGTATGTTGTAATTTGTTAAAAATATCAATATTGACGTAGTAAGCATCATCATATTTAGTGACCACATCGCCCATTCCGTTATCCATATAATCGCGATTGGTCAACTTCAAAATCGGCTTGTCCACTTTTTGGCTCAACCAGATCACTGCTTTGCGTACCAATTCATCCGTCCAGGCAATATCTCCCAAAGACCAGGGCGTTTCTATTCGTGTCAATTTTGCACTTGCGGCTTCATCCAATACAATCATTGCGTTAGAATGTTCTTGCAGGTAAGTCGCTGGAACGGAATCACTTATCTCTTCTTCTACTGCTCTTCGTATAATTGGAGCTTTGCCTTCTCCCCAAGCCATCAAAATGACGCGCTTAGCATTCATAATGGTATTCACACCCATCGTAATTGCTTTTCTTGGTACGTGTTCTTCACCAAAAAAATCGCTTGCTGCGTCCAAAATTGTGACGTGATCTAGAGTGATCAATCGTGTGCGAGAACTAATGCCCGAACCTGGTTCATTGAAGCCAATATGACCCGTTCGACCAATACCTAAAACCTGCAAGTCCAAACCGCCATATGCTTCAATTTCAGCTTCGTATTCCTTACAAAACTGAAAGACTTCCTCCTTATCTAAAGTACCATCTGGAACATGGACATTTTCCTTTGGAATATCAATATGATCGAATAAATACTCATTCATAAAGCGCACATAACTTTGCAGTGCTTCAGGCGGCATAGGATAGTATTCATCCAAGTTGAAGGAGACAACATTTTGGAAACTCAAACCTTCTTCTCTATGTAAGCGAATGAGTTCTGCGTACAAAGTTTTGGGCGTAGAGCCCGTTGCTAAACCTAAGATGCAAGGCTCACCTTTTCCATTTTTTTCGCGAATCAAATCTGCTATTTCTTGAGCAACTGCTCTGGAAGCGTCTAGCGATTCTTTGAAGATTTTGGTGGGTATTTGTTCTTTAACTCTGAATGGATCGTATTCAGGTATTTGAAGTTTTTTTGCAATCGTTGTCATTATATTTCTTTTAGATTTGGATTCAAATAATTGATTATCAGTATTTTGAACTATGATAACCTTATGTAAAGTCATCCAGTAACGGGAAGTTACTGGATGACAATGAACAGCTTACAGAATATTTAAGCCTTCCTGTTTGAAAGGAAGGAGAAGGTCATCTTCCTCATCAAGTTCGGTTATTAGAGTATCTATTTGGGTTAGGTTACAAACCTTCATTCGATGATTAGAATTCAATTTTTCAGAAATAGTGAGAGCGACGACTTGATCAGAGGCTTGCATCATGGCTTTGGTGACTTGTACGACTTCCCAATCATTATCCGTCATTCCTTTTTTAGGATCGAGTCCATTCAGTCCAGTAAAGCAAATGTCCATTCGTATTTCGCTCAATTGCCGAAGTACATCGCCTGTGACAGAGAGTTGTGCGTTCTTGGAAAGTTTACCACCTAGAAAGACCACTTCTAAAGTTGGATGTTCCATCAATTGCATTGCTGTAGGCAAACTGATTGTGAAAATAGTTGCATTCAAATCTAAAGGCAGATTTCTAGCAAATTCGCGGCAAGTAGTACCGCCACTGATGAGGATGAACATTCCATTTCGGAGCAGCGAACGTGCTTTCTGGGCAATCTTCGTTTTCTTCTCTACAGAATAAACTTGAGACTTTGGATAAGAAGAAAGATGATAGGACTTTGAGAGTGCACCGCCGTGTACTTTGGTAATTTTTCCTTGTTCTGCCAGTTCGTTCAAATCTCGCCGAATGGTATCTTCTGAAACCTCCAACTTGATGCTCAAATCGGAAGACAAAACCTTATTGTGTATATCTATCTCTCTAAGGATAACTGACTGTCGTTCTTGTTTTAGCATTTTCAGCTCATTTTTGTTGGTGATAGCGAATTAGACCTTCCATTGGGGTTGATGCAATATTGCCTATTACTAAATTCAACTTTTGTGCTGCCATTTTCAAGTGCGTTTGAAAATGATGTGCAATAGAACCTGTGAAATGAATAGGAAGACGTTTAGCGTTTTCGTAGCACTGCACTTTTTGTTTGAAAAATGCGTGAAAATGCGTGCTTAGTAAAGTTTTAATATAGCTTTCTTGCTGATTTTCCAGTAAAAAAGGCGCAAAAGTTGCAAGAAAACGATTGGGATAGGCTTGGCGATAAACTTGATCTAGGATGAAATCTGCAGATAAGTAATGTGTTTCTTGTAATTGCCCCCATAAATGTTCAGGCATATTATGATGCAAGAAATCACTAATTAACTGCTTACCTAGCACTGCACCACTGCCTTCATCTCCAAGGATGAAACCAAAGCCACCAATATTTTGGACTATCTTCTTTCCATCGTATTCGCAGCTGTTAGAACCTGTACCTAAAATACAAGCAATGCCTGCTTCTTGCTGGCACAGAGCATAAGCTGCTGCATGGACATCGTTCTGAATATCAATGTAGTAAGCTCTCTTAAAGGCTTTACCTAGACTGTTCCTTAGTTTAACTTTGGTATCACTGGTCGCACCTGCACCATAGTAGTAGATCTGTTGAATAGCTTCCTTATCAAATGGAATTTCACGGATCAACATTTCTTGGATACTTCCTTCTTCTTGCTGATAAGGATTGATGCCAGAAGTGCGGTACGTTGTGGAAAGCTGAGCATCAATGTTAATTACTGCCCAAGTTGTTTTAGTAGAACCACTGTCTGCAATTAGAATCATGCAATAAATTGTATGTTAGTGCAAAAGTATGCGTTTTTATTCGATTTCCATAAATTTTGTTGCAGCATTTTGCATTTTTTTGCTGTATTTAGGACGGAGGTTTATCAGATAATGGGAAGTCACTGGATGAAAGTAGGCTTTTCTAAAGTCCGTAAATTCTTTCTTTTTGATAGCGAATAGTAGATGGATTGGAAGGAGAATGAGCTACCGCAATTGCTGCATCTTTCTGGAAATTGGGACGCCGACGAGCAATGAAACTTGTTTCATGTGAACGTCCGAAATCATTTTCATAACGCATATTCACTTTGTACATAAAAGGCTTGTCCCCTTTTCGGATGTTTTTTACTTTTTCTACACTGATTACTGTAGCCTCTACGACCTGAAGATTGGAGGATTTATTTAGGTGATCTTGAACCAATAGATCAACTAGCATTATCGCCACAAATAGCAAAACGCGTTTCATAAATTTAATTTTATTTGGTAAGACTAAGAACAGTGCCGACAGCGGTAAAAGTCAGTACTTGTTCATCGTATTTTAGGCGGAAATTGCCCTAGTTGATCAAAGTTGAAATAAGTAGTAATTGAAAGAACAACTAACGATTTTATTTCATAATCTCATCGTAGCGAAGATTTAAAATTGAATTTTGACAGTTTATGTACTTATCCTTGTTTTTTATCATTAAAATTTGACAGAGTTAATTGATAAAACTTCTATTTTTACGCTT
>JBCDFY010000009.1:0-62181 GCA_039176995.1 Bacteroidota bacterium | reverse complement strand
ACACGATTTTACAGTAATTTGAAGCAAGCAAATTATGATTAAAGAAAAAGTAAGTGAAGCCTTAGCCATCGAAAGTATTCTCAATGGATTAAATCAGGAAGAAATAGCTATTGATCCTTTACGATATGAACTAGATGAACAGCAACTTCCTAAGAAAAACAAAAGCCTATTAGGTGCAGTAGAACACAAAGGGCAAAAATGGTGTGTGCGTGTTGTGCTTTGCTGCAACAAAAAATCCTGCCGCTTTTATAAGGAATGTCTGCATCGTTCTTGCCGCTCCAAGCAAGAAGCGCAAGTCGTGATGGATTATGGTAGAAATTTAGCATTACTCAACTTAGAGGATGAGCCTCTTCTTGATTTTTCTACCATGACCTGGAACTGAATTAATGCTTGTTCGCCCACCTAAATTCGTTAAGGTTCTTGTAAATAATTGAGGAGATTTAGCATACAGCCGTCGAAGATAAAATGAGAAATAAATTTTTCATTTTATCTTCAAGGAATCTGTTGAGGAGAAAGAGCTATTTTTTAAGTTTTTTGAAAAAAATTTAAAAAATAGCTCTTTCTCCCCGAAAGTCTCCCCAATGAAAGTACAGCTCAACGATACAACTGATATACCTTACTTCCATAAAATTTGACTTATCTTGTGTTTATTTTCACTGAACGTTAAGAGCTTGCCCAAATTTTATCGTTCTGATAAACAATATTTTACAAGCCTGCCGTTGAAATAATTTATTCATCCGTACGGACTCATAAATTCTTTCTTAGCCAGACACGTCCGCCTCAGGGGTGAACTGCAAACTGTTGACTATCAGTTAAATAAATTTTTAGACAAGCTCTAAGGCAATAATCTTACACAGATTTCTATTGCAATTAAATTCTTCTTAGCTTGAACGAACCTAAACCTTCACATGATTGGCAAGAGATTGTTGCAGCAGGAGAAGCTGGCTTCGAGCAAGTCTTCAAAAATTTCTATGGCATTTTGTTTGCTTTAGGCTATCGAATGTGTGCTAATGCAGAATTAGTGAAAGATGCTCTTCAATCTTTCTTTCTTTATTTGTGGGAAAAGCGATTTCAAATTAAAAAAGTAGAAAATTTGGAGGCGTATTTAAAAACAGCTTTCCGTAGAAAAATGCAGGAAGTACTCAAAAAACGACGAAAACAGAACCAGCAGAAACAGGCAGTCCCACCGCAAGAGAATACTCCTTCCTACGAAACATTACTTATTCATTTTCAGCAGGAAGAAGAACAACAAACTCAACTACAAAAAATATTAGCAGACTTACCTCCACAACAAAAAAAAGTGCTAGAATGGCGATTTCTGGAAGGATTCAGCTATGACGAAATTGCTAAAAAAACGGGGCGCAGTCGACAGACTATCTACAATCAAATTCATAATGCCATCAAGAAAATTAGAGCAGCCTTAAATACAGAAAGTGCCTAAAAATTGGCTTTTTTTACTTTTTTTAAAAAAAAATTGGGCTTAGAATAGTAAAACCTACTAAATCTGTCCTCTTCCTATATTATAGCGTAGAGACGATTGTCTCTTTCTCTATTTCAAAATTTGTAAAATTCACCTTTGCTAAGATACATAAGTTAAAATCCATGAGATATTACTCCAAACTCCTTCTGCGTAAAACGCTTAGCCAAAAGACAATCATCATTCATCCGAGACCGCTATGGAAAAACAAAAAACAACAGTAGAAGAATTAGCTGCTCAAGAGTGGTTTCAGGACTATTGCTTAAAGCAAGATGTACAGTCTATTGAGGCTTGGGAGGAATATTGGAAAATTCACAATCAAGAGCAATTAATCGTAGAAGAAGCCCAAAAATTAGTACATCTACTAGCCCTAGAGCCTAGCAGATCAACCATAGCAACCGAATGGAATCACCTCATAAAAAATAAGCCAACGAGAAAAGTTACAAAAGTCAGAACCCTTTCTTTTCAATTGCGATTGGCGGCAGCAGTTATTGCTTTTGCGATTGCTGCTTTTGGTGCGTGGCAAATGCTACAACCTGACTGGCAGGAAGTACAGACCGCCTTTGGAGAAAGTAAAACCATTCAATTGTCAGACGGTAGTACAATTAAATTGAATGCCAACTCTAGTGTTCGATTTCAAGAGAATTGGAAATGGAGTAAAACCAGAAGTGTACATTTGAAAGGAGAAGCCTATTTTGAAGTAGATAAAGACGACAAATCTTTCGTGGTACAGACCAAAAAAGGAGTGATTTGGGTACTTGGAACAACTTTCAATGTAGAGCAAAGAGCCAATGCTTTGGGTGTGACTTTGGTAGAAGGAAAGGTTAAACTTGCCATTCCAAGCCATGAAGCATTAGAGATGAAACCTGAAACTTATGTATATTTAGATGTGGATGGAAAAATAATATATCAAAAAGCCGATTTGAAAACCGAATTAGCTTGGATTGACGATAAAATGGCATTTAGTAAGGTAAAAATTCAAGAAATTGTCCATCAATTCAAAGCAGAATTCAATATTGATTTACAAGTGAAAGTAGATACACTTTTGGAGCGAAAAGTGAGTGCAACAATTCCTGAAAATAATCCTGAATTATTGCTACAAGCACTTGGGGAAATCTACAATTTACAGGTAAAGAAGATTGATGATAATACTTATTCTCTAGAGTGAATTAGATCGTAAAAATTTAAACCACAAAGGTACAAAAGAACACAAAAATCAGTAGCAACGTCTTTATGTCCTTTGATTTCTTTGTAGTTCAAAAATAGAAAGCTATAGTTTTAAACAAGCAGAACGATGAAACTAAAAAATACAATAGCACTCTTACTTTTTGGATGGTTCGCCAGCAGTTTTGCTTTGGCAAACACCGTTACTTTGGATAAAGCGGTAGACGAAATTGCAGAAAAATACGAAGTAGCTATCATCTACGATACCGAGCAATTGAGTAACAAAAAAGTTCAAAATTGGAAACTCAATGGAACATCTGTAGAACAGGATTTGGCTCGTTTATTACGTCCGCATGATTTTGCTTACAAAAAGCTAACCATTGCCACTTATGTCATTAAAAAAGTAGAACGAAGTACGCCCAAACCGACCAATACGAGATTATCAAGCAATCGTCCAAGTCCACCTCGTGCTGCGGTTATCACGGTCAGTGGCTTAATCATAGATGATGAAACCAATGAACCATTAATCGGCGTCAACATCACTGTGCAAGGAACAGGCAAGGGAACGATAAGCGATATTGATGGTAGTTTTGCAATAGAAGTGGAAGAAGGACAAACGCTTGTTTTTCAATATGTTGGTTACGAAATTCAAGAAGTCAAAGCCAAATCTGCCAATTTGGGAACCATTCGTTTAGCAGCCGATGCTAAGCAATTGAAAGAAGTGGTTGTTGTCGGTTATGGCACACAAAAACGCAGCGATTTAACGGGTTCGCTCTCTTCCATTGGCGAAGAAGAATTGAAAGCACTGCCTTCCACAGGTTTAGATCAAGCCCTACAAGGACGAGCA
Source organism: Bacteroidota bacterium (assembly GCA_039176995.1). GTDB lineage: Bacteria > Bacteroidota > Bacteroidia > Chitinophagales > Saprospiraceae > JAAUTG01. The sequence continues at coordinate 58,693 of JBCDFY010000009.1, read as the reverse complement.
GCAGGCGTTTTTGTTACTCAAAATTCAGGTGCGCCAGGTGGTGGTGTTTCCGTACGCATTCGAGGCATTGCTTCCACGCTTTCTGCTGAACCGCTTTACGTGATTGATGGCATTCCAGTGGTAAATGATAATCAAGGCACTTCTGCCAATTTTGGAGAACTAGATGGCGGTGGACAAAATTCCAATGCTTTGAACACCATCAACCCTAACGATATCGAATCAATTGAAATCCTTAAAGATGCATCTGCCACTGCGATTTATGGCGCAAGAGCTGCGAATGGCGTCGTCTTGATTACGACTCGAAGAGGAAAAAAAGGAAATTCTACGATTACTTTTGACACTTATTACGGCATACAAGAAATTGCTCGAACCATCCCAGTTTTGAACCTTCGCGAATATGCCGAATACTTCAATCAAACCAATGGCGGTGGCATTGGTATTGACGAATTTGCAAATCCAGAATTGCTGGGCGAAGGTACGAATTGGCAAAATGCGGTTTTCCGCGAAGCAGGAATGCAAAATTACCAGTTGTCGTTAAGCGGCGGTTCGGAGAAAACACGTTTTGCACTTTCTGCAGGCTATCACAAAAAAGAAGGCATCGTGATTGGCTCTGATTTCACGCGCCTTTCCTCCAAAATCAATATTGACCACAATTTCAATGATAAAATTAGAATTGGAAATAGTTTATTGGTCAGTCGTACCAACGAAAATATTACTTTCAACGATAACAGCAGTGGTGTCATTTATACTGCTTTGCTCATGGTACCAAGTGCACCCGTTCGCAACGTGGACGGTACTTTCGCCGAGCCACAATCTGAAATTGTACTGCAATTCGACAATCCAGTAGCACGCGCCTTAGATACTAAAGATCAAAATAAAAAGACGCGCGTACTAGCCAATATTTATGCAGAAGTAGATTTATTCCCGTTCTTGAAATATCGCACAGAATTTGGAACAGATGTCAATTATTCCAATCACAACACCTTTTTTCCTTCTTTCCAAAGAGGCAATTTCTTTGGACGATCAGGAGTGCGCAGAAATTTGAGCAATGGTTTATTTTGGATCAATAAACATTTGCTGACCCTCAATAAATCGCTTGGCGAAAAGCACAATCTAACCGCCTTAGCAGGTTATGAAGTGCAAGAAGGGAGCTTCGAGTGGCTTTTCGCTTCCCGAGAAAATTTACCAACCAATGATTTACGCGAGTTGAACCTAGGTGACGCAGGGCAACAGCAAAACGGCGGTGGCGCAGGACATTGGGCATTGCTTTCCTATTTTGGGCGTTTCAATTACAATTTCGATGAACGCTATCTATTGACAGGAACTTTACGTGTAGATGGTTCTTCGCGTTTCGGTCCAAACAATCGCTACGGACGTTTTCCTTCCGCGGCTTTTGCTTGGCGTGCTTCCAACGAGCCATTTTTGAAAAACGTCGAGGCTTTAGATAATCTGAAAGTGAGAGTCGGTGTAGGTGCAGTGGGAAATCAGGAAATTGGCTTGTATTCTTACAGTGCAAACCTTCGAGCTTATAACGTCGCTTTGGGTGATCAACTCATTTCGGGGTTCGCGCCTGACAACATCGCCAATCCTGATGTGCGTTGGGAATCTTCCTTCCAAACCAATATTGGAATTGACTTGGGCTTGTTCAACAATCGCATCGAACTTATTGCCGATTATTACATCAAGCGCGCAGACGGAATGTTGCTCCCTGCTTTGTTGCCTACTACGGCAGGTGGCTTAAATCCACCTTTCGTCAATATCGGTGAAATCGAAAATCGAGGTGTAGAACTGGCGTTGAATACGGTGAATGTTCGCGGTGCATTCAATTGGAGAAGTTCTGCTAATTTTACCGTCAATCGAAACGAAGTCAAGAACTTAGGCTCGACAGGGAATTTAGTTGGTATCATACAGCGTATTCCCGTCACTCGAACAGAAGAAGGACGCCCCATCAGCCAGTTTTATGGTTATGTTATGGATGGCATCTTCCAAAGCCAAGCAGAAGTTACAGAAAGCCCTTTCCAGCAAGATGGAACGCGCGCTGGTGACATCAAATTTAAAGATTTGAATAACGATGGTGTCATCAACGAAGCCGATCAAACTTTCCTCGGTAATCCAATACCAGATTTCACGCTCAACTTGACCAACAATATTGATTATAAAGGCTTCGATTTCAGCTTTTTCCTACAAGGCGTCTATGGCAATGAGATCCTTAACCTAGTGCGTCGCGACATAGAAGGAATGGCATCACCAGGTAACCAAGCTCGAGTAGTAAAAGATCGATTTACCAATCAAAATCCAAGCCAAACGATCCCTAGACCAACCGGTTCAGACCCCAACGCCAATCGCCGCATCTCCGATCGTTTCATCGAAGATGGCTCGTTCCTCAGAATCAAAAACATTACTTTGGGCTACACTTTTCCTAATGAATTACTCAAAAAAGCCAGTATCCGAAGCCTTCGTGCTTACGTCAGTTCCCAAAACACCTATACTTGGACTAACTATTCAGGCTACGACCCAGAAGTGGGATCGTTCAATCAAAATCCATTGATTAATGGTGTAGAAAATGGGCGTTATCCGATTGCGCGGTCGGTGACGTTTGGGTTGAGTCTTGGGCTTTAGGAACAATGAAGTTTTGTTAAGATCGACATAAATATCTACAAAGGAATGTGGCAAAAAAGAAGTTTTTGGGCAGTAGGAGGACTGAGAGAAATTGGATTCAAATCAAACTCGGATTTATTAATGGTTTTATCAAGCCAAGGAAGGGGAATATTCGATTGCATCACTAATAAAAAAATTGGCAGAGACTACCTTGATTACTACATGGAAGACTGGGATGAAAATTCGGGAATTGTTGAAGGATTTGGGATACTTAAAAACGAGAAAATTATGTGTGGAGGGTTTGAAGCTCCTGACATTCTAAAAAAAGAGACAGATGATGGTTGGATTGTAAAAACTGGAAAAGAGATACGTCCAAATTGGCAAAAGAAAAAGCTAATGGCGGAAGTCATGTTTATCCAAAAAGCCAACCCGAAAGAAAAAATAGAAATAGGTGTATTTCATTATGGAATAAATAGAAGTTATGGTTTTTCGGATACTGGAAACTCATTTGTTCTTGCTACTTCAAGTGACTTAAGTGTTTGGAATAGAGCAATTTAGAATAAAAGCTAGATCGTCGCAGTTTGTAACTGCGATGCCATACGCTCAACACTCTTACCACATTTGTTTGACGAGCGTATTTCATTCAAGTTACAAACTTGAACGATCAAACATCAAAATAAAAACTTTGCGTCTTTGCGCCTTTGCGTGCCCTATCCGCACAATTAGCGCAAGCTAAAGCATAAAAACATGAAAAAAATACCACAAATCATTCTCCTCGGCTTGCTCGGCTGGCATTTGTCTTGCTCTAATTTACTAGATAAGCAACCACTCGATCAACTGACTACAGATAATTTCTATAAGACAGAAGCAGACGCCGACCGCGCGGTGCTAGCAGCCTACACCCCGATGATGGATGTAGAATGGAACGGCAAAAGCTGGATGCTCACAGAAATTCCATCAGACAATACGCAACCTGGTGGAAACGATCCAGATTTTACACCCATTGACAACTTCACCGTAGTGGCAGACAATGTTCCTGTCGCTAACTTTTGGGCATTTCGCTATCGGCAAATTACACTAGCAAATGTGGTGATTGAGAAAGTAGAGCAAATGGAGTTGGAGAATGCGAAAAAAGATCAATTCATTGGAGAGGCTAAGTTTTTGAGAGCCATAGCGTATTTTGATTTGGTGCGCATTTTTGGAGGAGTGCCGCTCATTACACAAGCACCTTCTTTCGATCAAGATTTGCTGTTTCCAAGAGCAAAAGCGAGCGAAATTTACGATTTGATTAAATCAGATTTGAGCTTCGCTGCGGATGCCTTGCCGACCGTACGAACAGGCCTGAATTTGGGAAGAGCGACCAAAGGCGCAGCACTCGCGCTTTCTTCCAAAGTGCACTTAACCTTACGAGAATATCTACAATCAAGAGATCAAGCCAAAGCCGTAATGGACTTAGGCGTTTATCGCTTGATGGATGACTATGCCGATAATTTTGAATTAGAAACCAGTGACAATAATATGGAATCTATTTTCCAAATTCAGTTTGCAGGTTGTGGCCCATTTGGCACGGGCAATGCCTTGCAAGCCTTTTTCGCACCTTGGGGAGAAGGCATCACTAAAGATCGCGACGGCTGGGGTTCGCAAGTTCCTACTGGACCTCGTACCTCCAATCCAAACACAACCATTCTGGATGCTTTTAGTGATAGTGATCTGCGCAAAGATCCTTCGATTATGACGCCCAAGGTTTTCTATCCGACGATCAATGCAGCAGATGGTGGCTATACCTACCCTTCTACTTCTCCCTCCGCAACGGGTGGTAACATCAAGAAGTACGTAGTCGGCAGCGGACAGAACATTTGCTTTATGAGCACACCTCAAAACAGCCACGTCATTCGCTACTCGGATGTCTTGCTCACTTATGCAGAATCCATCATGGAAATCGAAGGAGGCGTTTCTTCCAATCCAGAGGCACTAGCGGCGTTCAATCAAGTGCGCACTAGAGCAGGTTTGGAGAAACTAAATCAAATTGATAAGGAAACCGTGCTGCATGAAAGACGTGTAGAGTTTGCTTTTGAAAACCACCGCTGGTTTGATTTATTACGCTCTGGCAAAACCATAGAGATATTGACTTTACATGGAAAAAATATTGCTCCGCACAATTTGTTGTTTCCGATTCCACTTGGGGAGTTGGAGGTGAATGCGAAGTTAGAGCAGAATCCAGGGTATTAGGGAATAATGAATCATGAATACTGAACATCGAATAATGAAGTTTTCTAAACATAAAACCTTTGCGCCTTTGCGCCTTTGCGTGAGCTGTATATGCTTCATCAGCTTACTCACTGTCTTCGCGTGCGAGAAAACACCGCCACCGCCAGCTATCGAAAGCATCGAACCGACCTTCGCCCCCGCAGAGGAATTGGTGACGATACAAGGCGTGAATTTGGCAAATATTCAAGAAGTAACCTTCAGTGGACAAGTGGTGAACTTCAATACGGCGTTCAATTCAGAGAATGCGCTCTTGTTACGTGTACCAACTAATGTACCGCTCGGAGATCATGAATTGGCTTTGAGAACAAAAGGAGGAACAGCCAGTGTGCCCTTTCGCGTGACTTTAGAACCACCAGAAGTCTTCAAAATTTCACCTGAATCTGCGGCAATCGGAGAGACTATTAAGATTTTAGGCAAGAACTTTTTTGAGCCGATTGAAGTGCGTTTCTTCGATAGCGTCGCTGCAGAAATTGTGACTTTGACGCCCGACTCTCTGGAAGTCATTGTACCAGAAGGCGTAGAAAAAGGACGCGTCACGGTAGATGCCAATGGCGGTGCAGCACTTTCACCAATTGATTTCTTCACCGTCAATTCTATTTTAGTAAATGATTTTGATGGCAATGGTGTGCGCTCCGAAACGATTCAGTGGATTTTTGTTGGTAGTATTAATGAGAATCGAGCAACTGCAGTGAGAAATGAAAATCCAGAACCAATTGATGGTAACTTCCTGAAAATCAGTGGAAAAGATGATTTGGGCATCAATTGGATTGGTGGTGCAGAGAATAATTCTTTTGATGTAGAGACTTTCCCCAATTTTGGCATTACCACTTCACTCAACAATACTTTATTAGAACTGGACATCCACAACAATGGTCGAAAAAAGACCAATGTCATCTTGGTTTTGCTAGAACGAGATGGTTCGCGCAACGATTTTACACATCAATTCAAAGTCGATTGGGAAGGTTGGAAGAAGTACAGCGTACCCCTCAATCGCTTCAACGACTTGAATGGAATTCCTATTGACCCCGCAAAAGTCCGAACGATTAAAATCCACCTCATAGATGCCGACGCATCTGGAGAAACCCTAGAAGTCAATGTAGATAATATTCGATTTACGGAGATTCTCTAGAGTCCAGAGGTCAGATCGAAAAATAGAATTTTCCTGTCAGAAGCCAGATAAGTGCTTCTGACTTCTGACAGCCCGCCGAAGGCGACGGTCTAACTTCTGGTCTCTTATCTTAAAATCTTCAAACCTTTTAATCAGTACATAATGAAAAAACACTTACTCTTTTTAGGACTTTTTTGCGTTTTAGCAAGTGTGTCTCTCGCACAAGTTTATGTAGATCAATTTGATGATGACGATCCTGCTTTCTTATCTGGAAATGCTGGATTTAGTTTTTCCGAAGCAGACGACGAACTCACCATTGCTGCAGACGGTTCGACTGGCCCTTTTGATCCATTTACTTATCAGCCACACGAAAATGGAGAGGCTATTTTAGTGGATGCGACTGGAAATAATAAAGTATTTGTCAGAGCCAAAGCCAGCAATATTGGTACACAACTACGCATGGACATCCAAGATGCGGATGGTTTTGTGACTTCTATCGCTGGTCTCACCAAGACCTTGACTACAGACTACATTGTCTTTGAATTTGATTTTACAGGTGTCTATACAGATGGGGGGTTTGGTGGAACTCCTTGTACGCAAGATACTCAACCTTGTGCCGTAGATGGCTCAAGAACACAACAGTTAGTGTTCTTCATCAATCCTGGAACAGGTGGGTTTGCAGGTACAGTAGTGATTGATTACATTGCTTTTGGAGAGGAACCCGATGGTATTATCGCCTCCGATGTTTTTCAGGATCACTTCGATTCTGATAGTTCTATTACTTCCGTTGGATATACAGGAACTGCTTTTACGTTTACTCGTAACGGTTCAGAAATGGTCATTACAGGGGATGGTACAGCAGGTATGTTTGAAGCAATAGGTTATGGCATTCGGAATCCAAATACTTGGGAAGATACGGATATCGATGTATCAGGCAACAATAAGCTATTCATCAAAGTCAAATCTTCTGTTGAAAATACAGCATTTAGAGTAGATGTACAAGATATTGATGGTTTTGTTAATACTCAAGGCTCAGTTACAAAAATTATAGGCACTGAATATCAAGTAATCGAATATAACTATGCAGGAACGTACAGTGATTTAGGTTTTGGAGGTACGCCTTGTACCCAAAATACCGCTCCTTGTCCTGTTGACCCTACGCGTATTGGCAATTTAGTCATATTCATTGATCCAGGAGTTGGAGAATTTTTAGGAGACATCACCATTGATTATTTATCTTTTGGCAAGTCATTAGAAGCGGGAGGAATCGAAGCAGAATTGGTCTATGGAGATCATTTCAACAACAATGAAACCGATTTTACAGGGGACGCACCTGGTTTTGTCTTAGCAGAATCGGGCACAGAGTGGACCATTACAGGCGATGGCACTGCTCCGCAATTTAGTGCTGTTTTTTATGATTTTCATAATGATGAAGGACAATCTACTACTATCAATATGAAACCTGCAAGGGATAAATTATTTGTAAAGGCAAAAGTAGATCAGGGGCAAGCACCTTTGCGCATTGATTTGATTGATTCCACTGGATTTATTACATCTTTAGCTGCAGTCACCAAAGTGCTCACTGAAGAATACGTTGTCTACGAGTATGATTTTAATAGTAATTATACCGATGGTGGATTTGGCGGTGCTCCTTGTGAATCAGGACCTTGCCCAGTGGATGCTACTGTGATAAATAATCTACTGCTCTATGTTGATCCTATACAAGGAGGCTTCGAAGGTACGGTAACGATTGATTTTATCTCGGTTGGTCAAGCATTGGGAGAAGACAATACGGTAGATTTAGGTCCAATTGGTTTAATTAATTATAATGATGTAATGGATGCTAATACTAGCTTCTTTGTAAGTGATGCAGGAGGTTTGGTTTCTGCTTTTGAAAATGAAGAATGGACAGTAGATGGAGATGGTACAAGCGGTGCATTCTCTCCATTGGTTTATACTCTACACAATGATATGGGAGAAGAAGTGCGCGCAGATGCCGTAGGAAGTAGCAATAAACTATTTGTTCGTGCTAAAGCAGACGCAGCGGAAACAGTCTTAAGAATAGATTTGCAAGATGGACAAGGTTTTGTGACCAATGCGAGTGGAGTTGCCAACACTTTAGCTACTGAATACGCAGTTTATGAATACGATTATAGCAATGCTTATGCTGATGGTGGCTTTGGCGGTTCTCCTTGTACTTCGGAAACTGCTCCTTGTCCAGTGGATGGCGAGCGTATTGATAACTTGCAATTTTTCATCAATCCAGGCACTGGAATGTTCAGCGGAAAATTGAGTGTTGATTGGATTTCTTTTGGAGAATCTTTGACGAAAGTGCATGATTTTCGTAAGCTCTCTACGCTTCGTGCGTTCCCAAATCCAACGGCAAGTAATGTTTTCTTGGAATATGAATTGGTACAATCTGCGGATGTCCTCATCAATATATATGATAACTTAGGCAGAATGGTTTTGCGCCAAAATCAAGGTAGACAAGCAGCAGGACAAGTGCAGCAAAATGTAGATTTGAGCGATTTGCCAGCAGGTATCTACACCCTGCAAATTCAAGCGTCGGGGAGTAATGCAGGTACTTTGCGATTGATTAAGAAATAAAATTTTAGAAGTCAGCTATCGGAAGTCAGACCGGCTTTGACTGTCTGATCAACTCTGTGACTAGACGAAATTAAAGATGAACGAACCACTAAGGCACTGAGATCAGTAAGGAAATTTTTCTTAGTGCATCTGAGTGTCTTAGTGGTCTTAAAATTTGGATTATAAATTGCCTACTCTCAAATTTTTCCTTCCCTTAATCGCATTTTGACAAACTCAAAACTGAAGCCCAAGCATCTGCTGCCATACAAGTTTGAGACTGAACAGTGACACTCTTGGGGCGAGCGATGCCTACTCCTTTTTTAGGATGAATAATGTGCGAATAGCGTTTGCCTTTCCATTCTAAATATTGATAAGTCGAGCCAGAAGTTGCGATGGCAGTATTTTGTAAAGTAAGTATGGCTTTCCCTTGTTGTATTCTCCAACCCTCCTGATTTGGAGGTGGATTAGTAATACGCAAATCACCCCCAGCATCTACCAAAACCGATTGAATACCAGCACTTTGCAACAGTTCCACCATTTCATCTACCACATAACCTTTTGCCAATCCGCCCAAATCTAGGCGCATTCCTTCGCGCTTTAATCGAGCTCTTTGCGTTGAAGCATCCAATTTAAGCCATTTGTAGTTCACCAATTTTTTAGCAGCCTTGAGTTGTTCTTTTTTGGGAAAAATTTGCTGTCGGAATGCTTTACGCCACAATTTGCTCAAAGGCGCAATGGTCATATCAAATCTTCCTCTACTTTGCTTGGACACTTTTTTCCCAAAAGACAAAACTGCCCACAAATCATCACTCACTTCTATCCATTTTCCACTGCCTGCTCGTTGAGACAATTGATTGACTTCGCTATTGGATAAATAATCGCTTAAGATTCGATTGAGGGTATCTATTTTTAGGTAAGCTAATTGAGCAATTGAATCTGCAAAGACTTGGTTATCAGCATAAAAGGTTATGCTAACGCTTGTTCCCATTTTGGGCTGCGTATACTCAAAACGCTGTAAATATTGAGCTAAAATTGTTGTTGGAAAGAAAAAAGAAAATACTAAAATAAGCAATCCAACTCCTTTATTCCACATCATCCACTTTTATGATTCCATCAATTGCTTTAATCCGCGAACGTTTAAAATCTTGATCTGCCTCAAAACCATAGCCAAAAATGATTTCTTCTGGACGTGTCAATGTCACGAATTTATTGGTAAAGATTCGCTCATTGCGCTCATCCCAAGTCAATTCCTCTGTATCCAATTTTTCACCTTGATGGCTTTCCCAGACCACACTATCGCGCACAACAACTCGATATTCGCCTTCGTAGCGCATTCCATATTTTGCAGAAAGATAGCCTGATACATTTTGTCGTCCATCAAAAAATTCAACCAATAATCCATCTGGAAACTCCTGCTTTGTATTGCGTTCTGTATAGCGCAACATCGTCGAAGCAGTGATGCGTACTTGCACTTTTGCCGAATCGCTGTATAGCATTTCTACCTCTTCCATCCGCTCAATACTAATGTCATCTTCTGTAAAAACCACATCTTCCACTATGCTGACTTTGTCTTTGCAAGCCACAATGGAAAGTAGAACGACCAATACCGATAATGGAAAATATCTCTTGCACATAAATCAATTCTCTTTGAAGCGCAAGGTATCAATTTTACGATAGATTTGAAGTTAACTAAAAGCTAAGGTATGTGTAACAAATTACACAAACACCAAATAATACTTGCTTAGAGCGGCCTATCGTGAATTTGGATGGATATCGAGTCTATCCAAATCTATCAAGGCTTTTTTCAAGTAATTTTATGATAGAGGAAGAAAAGCTATCGCAAGAAGAAACCCACCTCCAAAGTAATCTTTGCGTCTTCGCGTGCCCCTTTCGCGTGCTATATCGCCTGATGATTAAACGGCTGAATGACCATCTCTGAAACCACCCCAGAACTTGGCTGCTGACACAAAAACCAAACTGATTTTGCAGCCTCCTTAGCAGTGATGAATTTATCTCGATTGACGCGCATATCTATTTCATCCCAAAAAGGCGTGTCCACACCACCAAGATAAATGTTCGTAATCCGAACTTTGGTGCGTTTCAACTCTTCTCGAATAGATTTGAGCATTCCATTGATGCCATATTTTGCAGCAGAGTAAGCAGCTGCACCTGCCATTGGCGTCTTCCCGAGTACGCCAGGAATATTGACAATTAGGCCCTCTTTAGCGGCCTTCATAGGTGGGAGAAAAGATTTGATTAAGTGGAACGTTCCTCGCAGATTAATATCAATAACCTGATTAAAATCATCATAAGTCAATGATTCCAAAGGCTTTATGATTGCCATACCAGCGGCATTGACTACGATATCCAATTGCCCAACTTGTTCGTGTATTTTTGCTGCTACGGCTTCTACTGCTGCCGCATCAGTAATGTCTAGTTGAAATTGTCGCTCGGGAGGAATACTAAGTTTGGATGCAATACTCTGTAATTTATTTTGATGTCGCCCCGTCAAGAAGACATTAGCTTTATTGTTGTTGATAAGGCGCGCGGTTTCTTCTCCAATACCTCCAGTTGCACCGACAATGAGAACGTTTTTATTTTGTAGTGATTCCATATTTAGCTGTTAACTTTCGCCTGTACTATTGGCTAAAAGTTAACAGCCAAAAGCGTTACGAAATTGATTTTAAAAACTCGTTGCGGGTATTTTCCTCTAGGAATTTCCCGCTATACTCGGACGTAACAGTGCTACTATCATTATGTTCAACACCACGCAACTGTACGCACATATGTTTCGCATCGATATAAACAGCAACATCTTCCGTTTGTAACACATTGCGCAAATGACTAGCAATTTGTACCGTTAATCTTTCTTGTACTTGCGGGCGTTTTGCGAAATATTCCACGATACGATTGAGTTTGGATAGACCAATTACCTTTCCATTAGCAATGTAAGCTACATGAGCAACCCCATAAATTGGTAAGAAGTGATGCTCACAAAAGGTATGCAACTTGATCCCTTTTTCTACCAACATTTGGTGATAACCGAATTTGTTATCAAAAGTCGTAATGGATGGTTCGTTTTTAGGATTCAAACCCGAAAATATTTCTTTCACAAACATTTTCGCCACTCTTCGTGGTGTTCCCTGAAGACTATCATCTTTTAAATCTAGCCCCAAAGTGTCCAATATTTCTTTGAAGTTCGATTCGATTTTCACCAACTTCTCTTCATCGGACAGTTCAAATGCGTCTTCGCGCATAGGAGTATCTGGATTGGTAGCAATGTGCGCATCGCCATAGGCGTCAGCCAAATTATGACCGTTAGCGTGACCATTTCCATTTACTCCATTCTGTTTGACAGTTCCGTTCATCATAAGTTTTAATTCGTGTGATAAGAGTCATCTTAACACCAACTTCATTCGATTGTTTAGATTTTGAATGAAGAGGTATAAGGACTGCCTGATTACAGACAACCTTTTGAAGTAAGAGACATACAGAAGGTCACTTTGAAGACTAAATCTTAATAAAACGGTAACAAAAAAGCCGCTATCTGTCATCCAGATGCGGCTTCTATTTGAGGCGATCACCTCAAAGTGATCTCTTCGACTCTATGGCATTTTTTATCAAATCTAATTCAACCCAAACGCACTTTTAATTTCTTCCACCATATCCAATTTCTCCCAAGTAAACGTTTCTACTTCTGTCTCTAGGACTTTACCAGAACCATTTTTGAAGCTGACTGTCTTCACTTCAGATTGCCGTCCCATATGTCCATAAGCTGCTGATTCTGAATAAATTGGCGTACGTAACTTCAGACGTTTTTCGATGGCATAAGGACGCATATCGAATACTTCTTCTACTTTTTGAGCAATGGCTCCATCGCTCATTTTCACATTCGCAGTCCCATAGGTATTCACATAAATGTTGGTTGGACGAGCAACACCAATCGCATAAGAAACTTGAACTAGAATCTCCTCACAAACGCCTGCTGCCACCAAATTTTTGGCAATATGACGGGTTGCATAAGCTGCGGAACGATCCACTTTGGAGGGGTCTTTTCCAGAGAACGCACCACCACCGTGCGCACCTTTCCCACCATAAGTATCTACAATGATTTTACGTCCAGTTAAACCAGTGTCACCGTGTGGCCCGCCAATTACAAATTTTCCAGTTGGATTGATGTGATAAGTAATTTTATCATTGAAAAGTGCTTGGATGCTATCTTTAGAACCAGCTTTTACTCGAGGAATGACAATGTTAATGATGTCTTCCTTAATCTTTGCAAGCATTTTTTTGTCTTCCGCAAAATCATCGTGCTGCGTCGAAACTACGATGGTATCAATTCTGATGGGTTTATTTTCATCAGAATATTCGATAGTTACTTGTGATTTGCTATCTGGGCGCAAGTAGGTCATTTCTTTCCCCGCTTTTCTGATCGCTGCCAATTCTTGCAAGATACGGTGCGACAAATCCAATGCCAGTGGCATGTAGTTTTCCGTTTCACTCGTTGCATAACCAAACATCATCCCTTGATCGCCTGCTCCTTGATCTTCGTCTTTAGCGCGTTCCACACCTTGATTGATGTCAGGAGATTGCTCATGAATAGCAGAAAGTACACCACAAGAGTTCGCTTCAAACATATACTCCGATTTGGTGTAACCAATACGCTGAATGACATCGCGTGCAATTTGTTGTACATCCAAATAAGTATCGGTTTTTACTTCGCCAGCCAATACAACTTGCCCTGTGGTCACTAGCGTCTCGCAAGCAATTTTTGAACTTGGATCAAAAGCTAAAAAGTGGTCAACTAGCGCATCGGAAATTTGATCAGCAACTTTGTCAGGATGTCCTTCCGAAACTGATTCCGATGTGAATAAATATGGCATTTTATGTGATTTTTAATTTGTTGTTGAAATAGAATTCAAGCGATTTTTGAGAACCAGGCGCAAAAATAGAAAAATAGTGGGGAGAAGAACGGATGTTGATTCATTGATTTATCAATTTGCCCAATTCATAGAAACTTTATATATTTGCCAGCGTTCTATTGAGAACACTCTAATGAGGGAACAGGATTGTTCCCTCTTTTTTATGTACCTACATGATCTTTTTGAAGAGATATGGAAGATAAAATTGCTCGATTAGTCAATGAAAAACTTCAAGTGGAGGGTTGGGATGACTGTTTTTTAGTAGAGATCAAACAGCACGGCAATCATAAGCTGGACGTTTTTCTGGACAGTGATGAAGGTATCACTTTTGAAAAATGTAGAAAAGTTAGCCGCCACTTGGAAGCTGTTTTAGATGAGGAATTATGGCTAGGGGAAAAATATACCCTCGAGGTTTCTTCTCCTGGAGTCAGTCGTCCTTTGAAATTGAAGCGACAGTACATCAAAAATGTAGGCAGAAAACTGGAAGTAAAACTGAAAGAAGGTGACAAAGAAGAAGGCTTATTAACCAAGGTAGAAGATGATTCTATTTTTTTGGAGCAAAAAGTGCGCATCAAAGAAGGAAAGAAAAAACGAACGGAAGTAATCGAAAAAGAAATTGCTTTTGAAGAGATAAAAGAAGCGAAAGTGAAGGTTAGCTTTAAGTGAAATCTGAAAGGTAGTGAAATATAAATTTTGATAAAGTAAAAATCAGAAGTAAGATTAGGCATTAGAAATCTTAGTTTCCTTAGTGTCTTAGTGGTTCAATTCAATCTAACGCTTACTCTGATTTTCCAAATAAACAATGAATTATGGTAAATTTAGTAGATACTTTTTCCGATTTTAAGCAAGGGAAAAATATTGATCGACCAACAATGGTAAGGGTTTTGGAGGATGTATTCCGAACCTTGATTAAGAAAAAATACGGCTCTGATGAGAACTTCGATGTTATTGTAAATACTACGAAGGGAGATTTGGAACTTTGGCGAGTACGCGAAATTGTTTCTGATGGTGAGGTAACCGATGATCGCAGCCAAGTATCTATTTCGGAGGCATTGATGATTGATGAAGATTACGAAATCGGGGAAGAATGTTATCAGCAATTGCAGTTAGAAGATTTTGGTCGCCGCTCCATTATGGCAGCTCGCCAGACTCTGATTTCCAGAATTATGGAACTAGAGAAAGACGAAATATTCAAGCGTTATTCCGAGCGCGTTGGAGAAATCTTGTTGGGTGAAATTCATCAGGTTCTGAAACGTGATCTACTAGTTTTGGATGATACAACAGGTAACGAAGTTGTGATGCCTCGCAACCAAATGATTCGTGGCGACCGCTTCCGTAAGGGAGATATGGTGCGCGGCATCATTAAGAATGTGGAAATGCGCAACAATAATCCAGTCATTATCATGTCGCGAACGGATAGTTCTTTCTTGGCGAAATTGCTAGAGCAAGAAGTGCCAGAAATCGAAGATGGTTTAATTACGATTCAGCGCATTGAACGACTACCTGGTGAACGTGCAAAAGTAGCCGTAGAATCTTACGATGATCGCATTGACCCTGTTGGTGCTTGTGTTGGGATGAAAGGTTCTCGCATTCATGGAATCGTGCGTGAACTGAACAACGAAAATATTGATATTGTCAACTACACCAATAATGATACACTCTTCATTCAGCGTGCATTGACACCTGCTCGCGTGACGAGTATTGATCTGAAATTGGAAGAGAAACGTGCGGCAGTTTACTTAGAAGCAGACCAAGTTTCTCTGGCGATTGGAAAAGGCGGTAGCAATATTAAACTAGCAAGCCGCTTGACAGGTTTTGAGTTGGATGTCTTTAGAAATAATGAGATTGAGATTGACGATGTAGATTTAGAAGAATTTTCTGATGAAATTGATAGCTGGATCATTGATTCGCTCAAATCGATTGGATGCGATACTGCGAGAAGTGTATTGGAACTGAGCAAAGCAGAATTGCTGCGTCGCACAGATTTGGAAGAAGAGACGGTAGAGGAAATCGTTGCTATTTTCCAAGCAGAATTTGATGACGCTTAATTGAATACTATTTGTTCAATCTTAAATTAGGGAGTAGAGTTCAACGAAATTTACTCCCTTTTCTTTTATCGCAATTGCAAGACCTCACGTTCCATGTTTTTTCGTGCTTGCGCTTCATATCGAGCAAAGAAATACGGTGTTTTGTAGAGCTGATCTTGACCTAGTATCTTTTCCAACACCTTTTTACGCCCTTTTCGATACATAAAGTTAGGATAAATTCGATACTCTCGCCGGATCTGTTGGCAGTATTCTTCGTAAGTCTTCCATTCTTGCCCTAGAACAGCTAAGTCTATGTCTATCAGAAAGTTAGTATCTCTATCTTCTGATAATTGATGCATCTTTGTCGCTTCGATTTGCTGAAAGCAGTATTCGATATGTTCAAAGTTGGTTTTGGAAATTCGTTTCTTGAAAAGCAACGCACTCTGATATTCGTTATCAGATTGGGTGGCTTTGTAAATGATGTCATGGTAAAAAATAGAGAACAGAATGCTATCCATTTCTTGAACATCTTGCTTGACCGTTTCTAACTCTTGCAGCATATCTTCGAGATGTTGCAAATTATGGTAATGACGGGGCTTGGAGCAGTAATGAGCAGCTATTTCTTCCCAGCATTCCATATTGAAGGAAAGGTCGTTAGAGTAATTGCCAATCAAATCAAGAAATCGTTTTTTTAGCATGAAATGAACCTTATGACTTTCTCTGAAAATTCTGTTTACCGCCTATTTTTTCCATCAATTTAGTCTCTTTAATAATAATATGGTGGGAAAATGCCTTACACATATCGTAAATCGTCAAAGCTGCCACTGAAGCTCCTGTCAGTGCTTCCATCTCTACTCCCGTTTTTCCCGTAGTACGCGCCAAGCAGTCTACTACCACTTCTTTTTGTTCGTTGATATAAATACTAATTTTGCAATTATCCAAAGCGATTGGATGACAAAGCGGAATCAGTTCACTTGTTTTTTTAGCTGCCATCACGCCTGCTATAATCGCAGTTTGAAAAACAGGACCTTTCTTGGTGTTGATCTCTTCCCCTTCTAGTAATGCTAATATTTCGTCATTCAAAAGCACAATGCTTCTCGCTTTTGCAATCCGTTTGGTCACAGTTTTATCGCCCACATTTACCATCGCGGGTTGGTCGGAGTCATCGAGGTGTGTAAAGGAATTTGACATGAAACTTGATACTTTTTGAACTACAAAGAAAGCAAAGAACACCAAGGTTCTGCTACTCTACCCTACTATTTTTGGAATACGTGTATGCTCGCCACTTTCTCCGATAGTTATTGGGACTCTCAAAGGAGGTTTGGAGGAGAAGTGCTCAGAAAATATTTGAATTTTCCTAAGCTCTGGGAACTTTCAAGCCAGGAAAATAATTCTTCTGTTATGACACACGTAAAAATGTAAATTTCTTATCAAAACATAAAGTCAGGATTAAATTTTGGTTAACTAACTGCACTCAAATTTGTATTGTGAGTGTAGAAATATATATTTATAGTCGTAAAAGTCGTGAATCTATTTTTATCATCCTTGTCTTGGTTTCAATTGAGGCAAACAAACACTAAACACAATGAAGTGGAGACGTTTAAACGGACAAAAGATCGAATTGCCGATCAAAGAAGCAGTGGAAGAGGTGATCGTTAGGGAGACCGAAGCGGGACATCGCCTGAAAGTTTGTATTGGGACAGATTCTCAAGTGCGAGGAAAGGTAGTAGAGTTTGCAACCGTTATTGTTTTTCTACGTGAGAAAAAAGGAGGTTTCATGTTCATTAGCAACTACAAGATGGAACAAAAAATGCGCATCAAAGAGCGCATGATTTTAGAGGTTGCGAAGTCTGTAGAAGTCGCCTATGCAATGTGCGATTTACTCGATCAACATAATGTGGAACTAGAAGTACACGCCGATATTAATACAGACCCAAGTTTCCAATCTAATAAGGCTTTGAAAGAAGCTATGGGTTATATTTTGGGGATGGGATTTGTGTTTAAAGCAAAACCTGATGCCTTCGCGAGTTCCTATTGCGCAGATAAGGTGGTTTAATACAAAAAGCAGGCGAGTAGAAATAAGCACGATAGTCAACAAAAGTGAATTACCTTTTTTGAGAGGAAAATTAATACCATTTTTTGTAAGAGAAGAGGTGCCATGGTACCTCTTCTTTTTTGTAAGTCAAGTTTACCAGATTGACTTGCTACGGAGAGTTTGTCAAAATTTTATCTTCCTGATAACCAATATTATATGAGCCTGCCATTAAAATAGCTTGCTACACTGTAAACTAAATTTGTTTAATTCTTATTCCGCTGCTTCGCAGCGAAAAATTCCTTTGGAGAGAGCTTCATTATTAGGCAAAACGTCCAATAATGACGCGCTCTCCAAAAAACCTTTGCGCGCCGTGAAACGCGCCTGAAATATCGAGGTAGAATTGAAACTTACTCAGCTTACACGGTACTTACGCTTTACGGTTCTCTCGTTTCGATATCTGCTGGATATTTAGCCAAAGGATCGCTCGATCATCTCGACAAGTTCATCAATTCTCTCTTGGGCAGACGTATGCACCTTAGCCATGAAACATAAACTATTGATTGTCATAAAATTGCATATAAGCTCTAAAGTGTTCTAGTCAATTGCCCACTTTTATCAAAAACCTCTACTTTTTTTGTCTGCTCTGATCTGACAATGTATCGTCCACTTTGAGACATAAAAGTGCTACCCCAATAAAATTCTTCTTTTCTTGTACCGTTTTTAAAGTGAATCACTGCACTAATCTCTTCTTCACTCAAAGAGACAATTTGGTGTTTCTGATCTAAGTTTTGCTGAAAAGATTTTAGTACCGCTCGATTTTGCGTAGCTAGGAATAATTCTTGATTCTTGACAGCAATGGAAGCTAATCCAATCCCTGCCTCAGGCACATAAAAACTACTGTTCTCTGCTTGGACATTTTGGAATTTGAAATCACTTTGATTGAGCAAGACCAAACCATTGATGGCATCTGCGCGACCTTGTTGCACCTCCATGCCCAAGTCGTTTCCAATCAACAGTAGATCCAATTGATTATCGTTATCAATGTCCGTTGCTTTGATACCATAGATCGGCGCAAACTGAGCTTCTGCGGGTAATTCATGCCAGGTAAATTGACCATTTCCTTTGTTTTCAAGAATAGCGGATTTCATATAATTGGCTTCCAAAATAAGCGCTCCCTCCATTTCTGTTGCTGAAAACATTTCAGAAACATTCGCTTCGCCATAGGCTGCGTAAGTGTTGTACTTTTTGCGAATACCTACGAATTGATTGATTAGATCTGCTCTTGGATGATACAGATACTCGTCTTTATTGCCTAATGAGTCCTGCCAATAACAGGAAATTAGTGGATCAATCATGCCGTTGTCATCTAAATCTTTTCCATAAACCCGAAGGGGTTCGTCCGCAGTGCAGCGATAGTAAATGTTTTCTCCAAAATTACCTGCGATGTAATCTAAGTCGCCGTCATTGTCTAAATCAGCAGCGGCTAGGCTATTCCACCAACCTCTGTTTTTGTTGATTTGTTGATTTGTCCCAATGGCTATCGGAATGTTGAATTGATTGTTTTTATTTTCAAAAAATTGCAGTGGCTTCCATTTGCTGGCAATAATAAGGTCAGGAAGAAAATCACCATTGAAGTCCGTCCAAAGCGCATCGCTGACGATGCCAAAATCGGCTACCTCTGGAAAAACTTGTTCAGTCACATTCGTGAATTTGGCTTGCCCATTTTGGCTATCATTTCTAAGCAAATAGCTTGGGTCAGCGTAAGGATAGCTCGATGGTTTCACGCTCCCTCCGACAAATAAATCCAAGTCGCCATCCTGATCGAAATCAGCAGCTTTTACACAAGAGGAATTGGAAAACAATTCAGGTAGAGCATTTTGAGCAAGTTCAAAATTTCCATTACCATCATTCAAATATAAAACATCTTGATAGCCTCCATTTTTTGCTGGCAATTGTCCGCTTCCTTTGGCTAAATAAAGATCATTATCGCCATCGCCATCTACGTCAAAGAGTAAGCTACCTGTGTTTTCTGCACTGTTTTCGATTTCTATAAGTTCTTGATTAACAAAGCCTTGATTTTCTTTTTGTAGATAAAAAACACTGGGTTTTGTAGTGTTTCCAGCAATGAAAATATCTTCTAGTTTATCTCCATTTATATCCGCCACGGCAATGGAAGGACTGTATTGCGAGAACTTATGTGGCAATGTTCTTTGATAATTAAAATCTATAAAATCACTTTCTTGATGCTCGTAGTTTAGACCTTTCTCTGCTGTCATGTCTTGAAAAAGTGTGATTGCTATATCTTTTTCAAATTGCTTTTCTGCTGCTGAATCATGCGCAACTTCTATTACTTGATTAGCCTCCACATTATTTAGAACACTTTCTTTTCCATCTGCCCAAATCACTCGTACCTCTTCCACTTTTTCAGCGTCACCCAGTCCAAAATGCAGCGTATTTTCTGTCTTAGAAAGATAACCTCTGCCCGAAAGTAAATAATTAGTTTGCGTTTTTCCGTAAGCTACAATTTCTACTTTTGCACCAAAGGCATCTGGATTTTTTTCTGAACCTTTCAGTTTGATGCGCAAGAAATGATTGCTATTTTCTGACTCCGATGGATTGCTGGTATTTTCAAAAATGAAAGCAGGATCATTGATATTATTGGTTACTAAATCTAAATCCCCATCATTGTCTAAATCTGCATAAATTGCTCCATTAGAAAAAGAAGAATAATCCAAGCCCCAATCTTTAGATTTATTCTGAAAAGTGAGGTCTCCTTGATTTTGAAAAATGAAGTTGGGAACGCGAATTTCAGGAATCAGGCTGAGTAGAAACTCTGTAGAAGCAATTCTCGAATTAGAAGCTCGAAAATCACCAAAGTCTCGATCAATGATATTCTTTGGAAAACCATTGGCGATGAATAGATCTTTCCAGCCATCATTATCGTAATCTGCCAAGAGACTCGACCAACTCCAATCCGTTTCTTGAATACCTGCGTACATTCCTACTTCACTGTATGTTGGCAAATTGGTTTCAGGATTGTTACCCATATTGAGTTGTAGGGTATTTCGCGTGTATTGATAATCGTATTCAAATTCTTCCGTACGCTGCTGATTTTGATAGTTGCTTGGTCCTTGGAATAGCTTTTTTTGTTTGTTGTAGTAAGGCTGCATTTCGGAGGTAAAAAAATCTGCTTTGCCATCGTTATTGATGTCGCCTAGATCACTGCCCATCGAAGACATCGAGAAGTGCTTAAAAATTTGATTGGCTCGATTGCTGAATGTGCCATCTTGATTGTTGATAAAAATTAAATCATTGCTCTGGTAGTCGTTGGCTACATAAATATCGTGCCAGCCATCTTCATTAAAATCGTAGATCAAAGTACTGTGGCTATATCCATCATAAACGATACCTGCTTCTAATGAAACATCAGTAAACACAGGATGTCCAAGCGAATCATTCCAATCATTGCGGAACAAATTATCGCGATTAGGAGCAGAGCCGTCATCGGTCAATTCTACGAATTCATTAGGGTATTCGCGCTCTATCCAATTTACACCTACAAATAAATCTAAATCGCCATCTTGGTCGTAATCGAAGAATTGTGCGTGGGAGGAGTGACTGTCATCAGCTATACCATATTCGTTTGCCATTTCTTGGAAAGTAGGTGTTCCATTTGGTTTGTTACCTTGGTTGATGAAGAGTAAGTTTTTGCGTAATTCAGCATCAGAGGATAAGGTATTACAAATGTAAATATCCAGTTTCCCATCTAAATTGATATCTAAAATATTGATACCCGAAGACCATTGTTCATCGCTGTATTTAAAAAGTTGGGCATCCGTAGTTACATCCTTGAATTTTAGGTTTCCTTCATTCAGATATAGTGCATTAGCGACCTGATTACCTATAAAAAATAAATCTTCCAAACCATCTCCATTCAAATCTCCAGCCGCTACACCACCGCCATTGTAGACAAATTCCTTTACTAGGATATTAAAAGAATCGCTTTCGGTGATGGTGTTTGTGAAGGTGACACCAGTTTCAGTTGTAGGCAATAGTTGGAAGAGTGAGTTGTCTTTATTTCTACACGCCAAAAGTAGTACGAGCAGTAAGAAAGCTGCGTATTTTGATAAATTCATTGACTAAAAATCTTTCTTGATGTCGTATTGAATTAAATAGGTTTTAATTAGGACTCCATCTATTTCTTCCTTGCTTTCTTCTACACCTTTTATATGTAGGTCTTCTTCGATAAATGCAATATAAATACCTTCTGTAATTGCTCTATGATTGCAATAATAGGCGATTTGTTTTTTGCCTTGTTGAAAGCGTCGTGGACTGTAATATTTTTTGGTTTCTATTAGATATTCTACACCTTTCACATTGATAATCAAATCTGTATTTCCCAAGGCAGCAAAAGCTTCTCGATAGCTTTTCCCTTCAATTTCTTGAATGAAAATGCTGATGAATGCCTCGAAGCTGTAAATCATTGCTGCTTCTGGTATAGAAACAAAGTTGCCGTGTTCATCCTTTTCTCGGTAGGGACGAAAGCCGCGTTCATTGATGTAATTTTTGTAGCGGTCAATGAGTTTATCAAAATTGATGCGCCCATCTTCGTGGAGATAAACGCTTGGCAACATGGTTTTAGCAATAGTATCCCCTTCTTCATTGGTGTAAGGGTAGAAAGTATTGAATAGTTTTTTTTGATAAAGTGGCACTCTAAATATAACAAAACCTTCTTCATCCCATGTGATTAAACCATTAGTATAAAGCGTTTTAATAGCAGGGCGATCAATCTGAAATTTGATTCTTTCCTCTCTAAAAAGCAAATGCTCCACAAATCTGCGATATTGATTGGCTTTATTGACAATGTTGGCAACATTTTTATCAATTGCTTTGTCAATGTACCAATCTTCTACTTTTAGGTAATCTTTGTAAGTAATCACTGATTTCTGTGGATAATCTGTTACCAATTTGTTGGCAAACCCATTCACCAAACCTGGCTGATTGGCAGTAATTTCACTTACGCTGGCTTTGACTTTTTCCTCAAAAAGTTGTCCTGTTTCTTGCTCATGTTGTCCAAGTAATGCTGCTGTTTCTTGGTTGGTAAAAAATGGAATATCTAGGTTGTCGGCGATATTGAAGGGACTGGCATTGTCTTGTATTACACCTGTAATATTAGCAACACCAACTAGGATGACGCTCTTGAGGGCGTGCTTATGACGGGTGTGATATAGTGTTCTAATGGTGTGAAGAAAATCATTCAGATAATCTTCGTTTAGACCTTCTATTTCGTCAATAATTAAGACTAATTTCTCATTTTCAATATTTTCTATACCAAAAAATAATCTTGATAAATTTTCAGAAGATAGATCGGCTTGCCAAAATTTGTTGATCTGATTAGTGAATATGTCTAGAAAAGATGCAATTGGCGTATTTCTAAAGCTTTCAAAGTTGACATATGCTACTCTGTATCCCTTTTCCTCTAGTTGTTCTCCAAGTAATGTAAAATATGTACTCTTTCCCGTTTGTCGAGGTGCCCAAATAGTGAAATAGCGCTCATTTTTCACCAAGTCGATACCACGCACTACCAGTTTTTCACGTTCCAATGTGTAGTGTCGCTCTTTGATATTAACGCCTGATGTATTGAATCTTCGCATATTTCTATTATTCTACGCTCTCTAACACTCAAAGGTAAACGATTCTTACACCTATTGCAACATCAAAACACTATCATCATTTCTGCCTAGCAGAAAAACATCTTTTCCTTTGACGTTTATTTTTTGAATATCACGAATTTCTCCTTCTATTTTGGAACTACTAATTTCTGAAAATAACTGATTCCCAGCATTTTTGAAGAATACCCCTCTGTTTCCACCCAACCTTCCGATACTTGGCTGAAGATTATGGAAATTACCAAATAAACCTAATTCCACATTTCCATTATCATCTATATCTTCTGCAAGAATAGCAAATACAGGTGCAACCTGTGCCGCTTGAGGCAGTGACTCAAGTTCTAATTTTTTCTGATTGTTCCAAAGAACAGAAGAAGACAGATTGGCTACTTGAAATGCTTTCGCATCTTGTCGAACCGCTGCTGGAATTAATTCCTCGTAAGTTTTTTGCGCATATTCGCTATACTTCAAAACCGACTTTTTCAAAATTGGCATTTGTTCTACGATGTCTTTCTTGCTAGCCAATGGATAGGCTCTTTCCTCTTCTGGTGTGTACCAATTAATGATGAATTCACTTTTCCCATTCACATCAAAGTCCTTTACATACATACTCAACGGTCGCTCTGGAGCGGCTTTCAGTTTTGAATTTTCGCCCCAATTACCCAGTACGAAATCAATGTCTTTATCGCCATCTAAATCTGCTGCTTTGATACTTTGCCATAAACCTGCGCTGTTCGGAATTTGCTCTTTTAAAACCAAACCATCGTCCACATTTTCAAAAACAGTAATTGGCATCCACTCGCCAACGACTATGAGGTCTTGATCGCCATCACTATCGGTATCTGCCCAAGTCGCATCGGTCACTAGACCCATTGTTCCAATAGACTCGGTGGTCAGATCATTCCAGCGTCCTTGTCCTTGATTTTGAAGGAAAAAACTTCTGGGAGTCAACCCATAGTTGCCTGGTACTGCTCTTGCTCCAATGAATAAGTCCAAGTCGCCGTCGAGGTCAAAGTCAGTAGCTTTAATACACGAAAAATTTCCTGCCGCAGGAGGAGCTTTCACGTCCATTCTTATCAATTCTCCATTGCCCAAATTTTCGTAGTAGCGCAAGCGATAACTCTGAAATCCTTTTTCGTATTCATTGCCACCACTACCAATCAAGATATCTTGATCGCCGTCTTGATCTATATCAACAATCAATCCACAAGTACTTTCATTACTTTTATCCCGTTCTAGTGCATCAGAATTTGCAGCACGAAATTGACCATTGCTTTGTTGCAAAAAGATTTGGTCAGCTTGATTACTTGCGCCTAACAAAATAAAGTCTTCTAACTTGTCGCCGTTCATATCTCCAACTAAAATTTCTGGTCCTTCCGTAGAAAGTTGATGAGTCATCAAGCGTTCGTGGTCGAAGTCATTGAAGGCATTTTCTCGGTGTATTGCAGTGGAAAGTTCAGCTACTTTAAAAATAGAAGTGGTTTCGGCTGAGTTGGGTTTATAAGTACTTGTCGCTTCTGCGTAGTTAATAGTCAGGGTTTGATTAGCTGTAATATTTTTTAGCGTCTGACTCTTTTGATCTGCCCAAATGACTTCTACTTCTTCTACGTTTGTTGCTTCTGCTAGTCCAAATAGCAGATTTGGCGCAACGGCACTTTGAAAACTCCTCGATAGATAATGCTGCACTTCTTGCGATTGCCCATTGACTTTTATACGCACTTTTGCACCGATGCCTAGAGGGTTTTGCTCGCTTCCATTTAGTTGAATTTTCAGATAGTTGCTATTGCCTTTTTCATTAGTTTTATTTTGATAAATGAAGCAGGGCATATTCACATTGTTGACAACTAAGTCTAAGTCGCCATCATTATCCAAATCACCATAAGCTGCGCCATTGCTGAAAGAAGGTGTTGCTAGACCTAAGTTTTGAGCTTCATTTTTAAAAGTTCGGTCTTTTTGATTGAGAAAAGCATAATTGGAAATCGCTTGGGAAGGCATTTCTTTCAAAACATCTAATACGTTGCCATTTTTCATAGCTGCACGAACCTTTTCTTGATCGGAAATGAAATCTACAAAATCGAAATCTGTGAGGTCTCTATAAATACCATTACTCACAAAAATATCTTTCCATCCATCATTATTCAAGTCCAACATCAGTGCGCCCCAACTCCAATCAGTTGCTCCAACTTCTGCTAAGAACGCTAACTCTTGAAAATTGCCTTGCCCATCATTAAAGTGCAAGCAATTTTGCAACATTTGATAGTGATAGCTCGCATTCACTTTTTCATTTTCTAGGCGATACGGTTCAAATTGAGTCATCGTTTTGAGGCGATAGTTATTTCTGGGCAACATATCAGTGGTCATCATTTCGGCTGTTCCGTCGTTATTCAAATCTGCAATATCTGCCCCCATACTATTGAAGGAGCAAATAGATAGACGCTCCGTCAGTTCTTCCGAAAAAGTGCCATCGCCTTGATTGATGTATAGATAATCGCGTTCCCAAAAATCATTACTCACATAAATATCTGGAAGCATATCATTATTCAAATCACTGACTGAAACGCCTAGCCCAAAACCAATATCACTGGTGTAAATTCCAGCTTCTACGGTCACATCGGTGAAGCGACCATTATCATTACGCATCAATTTATCTCCACCTTCTTCATGAATTTCGTCTCTTTTTTTGCGGTAGAATTCAATGCGATCTGGACTACGAAAACTATTATTGAGCAAATAGCAATCTAGATCGCCATCTGAATCATAGTCGAAAAAAGAAGCATGGGTAGAAAAACTTTCATTCGCTAAATTCCACTTCGCTGCTTCCTCTTTGAAAGTGCCATTCTGCTGATTGATAAAAAGTTCATTAGCTTTATTATCACCTTTCACATCGCCTGAATTGCAGACATAAATATCCAACCAACCATCAGCATTAATATCTACCATAGTCACGCCTGTACTCCAAGCCCTTTCACCACCAACTCCTGCATTTTCAGTAACATCTTCAAACTGAAAGTCGCCTTTATTTAGGTACAAACGATTCTTTTCCTGATTAGCAGTAAAGTACAAATCATCCAAACCATCATTATTGATATCGCCAATGGCAACACCACCGCCATTGTAGAAATTGCGGTAGTTGAGGATGTTGAAGTCTTGCTGGTCTTGGATATTATTTGAAAAGTTGATGTTGGTTTGTTTGGCTGACAAAAGTTCGAATAGTGTATCCTTGTCTTTGATTGATCGTTCTTCTTGCCCGCAAGCAGTTAACAATAGTACAGCCACTATAATCTTCAAAAACCAATTCATAAATCTGTTTTGAGCTATTTATTGGAGGTATGAAATATTATTCTGCAAAATTAAAAATCCCGAAAGGAATTACTTCCTTTCAGGATTTTTATTCTATTCAAGAGAGAATGAATTTATCATTCTGCTTTAGTTCTACCATCCTGGATTCTGAACTAAGCGATCTTTTCCATCTATTTGACTCAACTCAATCTGTACGATTGGAATTGGGTACAATTGGTGACGTCCTTCATAGCGCGCTGCACCCGTCAAGTAGTTACGACGATTCTTTTCTACATCAATGTAGTCATTTAATACTTGCTCTGCAATTCCCCAACGACGCAAGTTGAAGAAACGGTGTCCTTCCATCGCCAACTCTAAACGATTTTCTGTGTAAACTGCTTGGCGAGCTGCTTCTTTATCTGTCCAAGGCTCATCGTAAGTCCCAATTTGGTAGTTAGCCCAAGTGATAGATGGATCGTCAATTGGCACTTCTACATTACTTGCGTCTGTACCAGGTCCTTGAGCACAGTTTCCTGCACGAGTACGAACTTCATTAACAATTTCTCTCGCTCTTTCTAAAGAACCAACTTCCATTTCCGCTTCTGCCAATAATAATAATACCTCAGCATAGCGATAAATGTGCATATTCATAGAGTGCAACTGATAGTTCGCCCAACCTACGGAGCTACCTACACCTGCATTTGCCTCATAAATATTTTTCTTAGGAGAATAAGGACCTGCCCAAGCACGGTCACGAATCCAACCTGGTGCGTGTGCACCCCAATCCAAAAAAGGAACATCATCACGACCTGCTGTCCAGTCTAAACGTGGATCAACTGGTGTATCTACTGGCAATAAATCATCAAAAGAGTTATCATTTGCTGGAAGACCATTCTCATCTACGACGAAAGCGTTCACTAAGTTCTGTGAAGGTTGGTGGAAACCACAACATCCAAATGGAGAACCACCGTGAGGGAAGTTCAAACGATCATTTCGGTTACCATTAGCTCCGCCAGAGTCCCCGTCATTACTAGAGGCTTGATAAGCCAATACCGTTTCACTACCATTTTCTTCAGCAGCAGAGAACACATCATGGAAACAATCACGCAATGCGTAAGGTCCGTTGTTCACTACATCATCTAATGTAGATTTTGCACCATTGAAGTCACCAGTGTAAGCTTGAACGCGACCTTTGTACGCTTTCGCTGTCCATTGAGTCACACGACCAATGTCTGCTTGAGACTCAGGTAGACTACTGATTGCTGCATCTAAATCTGCAAGGATCAGTGGTAAAGCATCGCTGGAGTTTTCCTTTCTAAACCCATCTGTGTTGGACTGATCATCCGCCTCTGTGTAATAAGGAATATTTCCCCAGTACTTGTACGCTTCAAAGTGATAATGTGCACGCAAGAAAGTCGCTTCACCAGAGATGCGACTTCTATCCGCATCGCTAATCTCTTCTACGGTAGACATCAAATTTAACGTTGCATTAGCACGAGCTGCACCATCAAAAACGATACGCCATTTGTCATTCAGATATCCATCCGTTCCACCTGTTCCCCACTGAAATAATTCAACGTCTGTTGTTGGTTGCTGATCGCCTGGCTCGGAGCCTTTGTAAGCATCGTCAGAAGCTGCACTTCCGAATATCCAGTTGGAACCAGCTGCACCCCAACCTCCAAAGTTGGCAAAGCCATCTAGTAGAGAATAAGTTGCAATCAAACTTGATTCTACTCCAAATTGATTCGCTAACGTTCCTGAGTCCAGAGACCCCTGTGGAGGTGCATCTAAGAATTCCTCGTTACAAGCGAGTAGGAGACCGCCACTGATGACTGCAACTCCAAGATATTTGAATATATTTTTTCTTATTTTCATAATTTAATCTTTTACAAAAGTAGTTTCTCCAACAAATATAAGCACCTCTATGCTTTCATTTTGTAGTGAAACTTACTTATGAGATAAATTTTACATTTATTTTGATCTGAATCAGTCCCAAAAGACCGATTCAGATGAAGTTTATTAGCATGACCTAATTAAAAATTCGCTCCTACACCAAAAGAAATAATTCTATTGGTAGGATAAGTACCTCTATCAATACCTTGTGTTTGATCTGAAGTATTCACACCACCTTGATTTCTGCTGATCGCAGGCAAGGCTGGATCAATATTAGAATAATTGGTAATGGTAAATAAGTTTTCCGCCTGTACATACAGACGCAAACCTTGGATTCCATTCAAGGTACCATTAGGGAAAGTATATCCTAAACTAAGATTCTTCGCTCTCAAAAACGAACCATCTTCTACGTAGAAACTACTGTATGCTTGGCTAAAGCTATCGTTCTGATCTAGCTGTGGGTACTGCGCATTAGTATTGTCAGGCTCCCAAGAATCAGTCAAACGATCTGCTCTAACATTCGTGCTGAACAAGCGGAAAATGGTGAATTCTTTTGTGATATCGAAAATATCATTTCCTACAGAAGCGAAGAAGAAGGCACTGAAATCAAAGTTTTTGTAATTCAGTTGTACACCTAAACCACCCGTCCAATCTGGATGCCAGTTACCGATTAGCGTTCTATCCTCTGCATTGACTACTCCATCGTTATTAACGTCCTCAAAGCGGATACGTCCAACTTCTTTACCATCTTGCTCTGCGTGCGCATCTACCTCTGCTTGGTTCTGGAAAATTCCATCAGCTTTCAATCCATAGAAAGAACCAATTGGACTTCCAACTTCGTTTCTAATAATGTTACCGAAACGACCTCCAAAGTTACCAAAGAAGAAATCTTGGCTACCATCAATACTTAGAATTTCATTTCTGTAATGCGTAAAGTTCATATTTACGTTGAATCCTAGTTCAGAACCTATTGTTCCGTTGTAGCCAATAGAGAAGTCTAATCCTCTATTGCGCATTTTTCCGACATTCAAAATTGGAGCTCCTGCATTACCTGCTGCTGCGGGCTGTTGTGGTGCAAATAAGATACCATCCACCGTACGATCGAATACATCGAATACGACTTCCAGCGCACCATCTGCAAATACTGCATCAAAACCAATGTTAGTAGAGATATTCTCTTCCCATTTCAAATCCTTGTTTCCACGGGAAGTTAGAATAAATCCTTGTTGGATGCTTGTATTAGTGCCTGCAATATCATAGAAGGAACTACCTGTTCCACCACCAAATTGGTCAAAAGTACGACCACCTGGAATATCCTGATTACCTGTAACGCCATATCCTACACGCAATTTAAGGTCAGACAACCAGTTAGCGTCTGCCAAGAACGCTTCATCCGAAATACGCCATGCAGCAGAAATGGCTGGGAATACACCAAAGCGATTATTTTCTCCAAATTTAGAAGAACCATCACGACGAATAGTACCACTCAAGTAGTATTTTCCTTGATAGTTATAATCTACTTTACCAAAGATGGAAACTAGGGTGTTGAAACCACCATTACTGAAAATGTTTCTCGTATTAGCATCTGCTAAAGAGTTGCTAATGTACCAAGCATTGATATCCGTAGTTACGAAGTTATTAATGCTCCCTTGCATAAAGTTTGCTTGACTTTTGATAGACTCATATCCACCAAGAACCGTCAAGTTGTGAACATCGTTAAAAGACTTGGTATAGTTCAATGTATTTGTCCAAGTCCAAGTCGTGAACACTCCGTAGTTTTCTGTCAATCCATTTACGAAAGTAGGTTCAGAGTTTTCTGGTGTTATGTAGTTAAACCCTTTGAAGTTATTCTGATCGTACTGTACACCAAAATTGGTTCTAGCAGTCAATCCATCTAGCAATTCTACTTCTGCGTAAGCATTTCCTAGCATACGATTTCCTGTAAACCAGTTCTCTTGTCCTAACTCTTGTCTTCTTACAGGATTTGTACCATTACCTAAAGTATTCGCTTTTGCACCTGCATAATATCCATTGATATCTCTGACAGGAATTACAGGCTGAAACTTGATGATTTGTCCAATTGTTGAACCTTCACCCTGATTTCCCAATCCACCTACGCTACGGATTCTGGAGATCGCCACGTTTTCTCCAAATTTAAATTTCCCTGCTTTGAATTCACTATTCACACGTAAAGAGATACGATTCCAATGGTTGTGAATCATGGTACCATCTTGGTCGAAATAACCCGCAGAGATGTTGAAAAGTGCATTTTCGTTACCACCAGAAACGCTCAAGTTATGATCGTGAACCAATGCTGGGTTGAAAACTTCGTCCCACCAATTCGTTCCATCACTTGCTCGCATAATCAAATTGTCAGGGAAAGAGTAAGTACTTTCATCTACACTTTGAGTCTGATTGACTCCGTCGTTTGGCCAAATGTAATTTGGTACAGTAGGATTGTTTGGATCACCGTAAATATTGGTCGGCACGTCCAAACCTGCATTCTCGTGAGAACGAATCACTACTTCTGCATAGTCTAGTGCATCCAAAATCAAGAAATCATCCATTCCTTTCACTGGTGTAGCAACTCCTGCATAAGCATTGTAGCTAACACGTGTTCTTCCTGGATTTCCTTTCTTCGTAGTGATGATGATTACCCCGTTATTTGCACGCGCACCATAAATAGATGCCGTAGAAGGATCTTTCAATACTTGAATAGACTCGATATCATTCGGATTCAACTGATTGTTAAAAGCATCTTGTAATGGAACACCGTCAATAACGTACAAGGGATCATTGTTACCAAAGGACGATACACCACGAATTCTCACCGTTGTACGTCCACCTGGAGAACCACCTGTTGTAATGTTTACTCCTGACGCACGTCCTTCTAACTTTTGAAGGAAGCTAGAAGCCGTCACATCGTTCATCTCCTCTGCGTCTACTACGGATACAGCACCTGTGATATCACGCTTTCTTTGAGAAGTGTAACCCGTCACAACTACTTCATCAATTAATACCCCTTCCGCCATAGTGATACTATAGCTGTTAGAAGAAGTAACAGGCACTTCTTGAGTTTCGTAACCTGTGTAGCTAATGACTAGAGTGTTGGCATCGTCTTGAATTTCTAAGGAGAAATTTCCATCAATATCAGTGACTGTACCGAGAGAAGTTCCTCTCACGAAGACACTGGCTCCGATTAATGGTTCTCCTTCCGCATCTTGCACGTTACCGCTAATAGAACGTTGTGCGAGCAGTCCCGAAGTGAAAATAAGTGAAAGTAAGAGTAAAAAACTTACCTTTTGTAGCTTCTTTTTAGAGAAGCACAAGGGTACTGTAATTTTCATACGATTCGATTTTGTTTTGAATATTAATAGTTTCATTACGGAGAGACTTAGCCGTATTTAGCCAAATTTCTCTTGCATATAGTCCGCAATTTTAGCATTTTTTTCTTTTTCTCCCGCATTTTTAAAAATTAATTTTGTCTCACACTCTTCAATTTTTACGAAGGCATTCAGTTATTTCTACATTCTTCGAACCCAAAAAAGAGTGTCTTTGGTACTGTGTTCCCGAGAACAGGAAGCTATTTCGGCAGAAATGTGGAGATTTGAAGAGGATGATTTGTAATGACTTTTTTCTAAAAATTTAATTTTCAAAAGAGGACAAAGTTCATTCGTGTTCGTCAAGCCAGCTGTATTCTTGTAAGGTGATCAGTTTCCAGATTCTCAAAACTTCTTTGACTTGATATTTTTCTAGTGCCGCGATAGCGATGAGTTGATACCCTAGTTCGCTGCTCTGTGCAGCATTTTCGTAATACTCTGCTGATCGGTTTTCGGTCTGCGTGACGAGTTGATGCTGCAGGTTCGACCAATTCTCAAAGCCTAACTGCTGATCATAGCAAAGTTCCGCCAGTTTTTGAATGGATGTAATGTGGTCAGTATGAATGAGAACGGAAAAAGTACGATAAAACGATTTCTTAAAACGCTCAATTTCTGGGAACACGCGATAAGGTCGATCTCCGACGATCTGCTTTTCTCTACTGTTACAATCATATAGCACAATTTCGCCATAGTGTCGCCCCGATTCTGGGCTTGGAATGCTAATTATTTTTGCGCAGAGTTGTTGCTGTGGCAATGCCCAAACGATTTCAGAACGTTTCGTTCGTGTGTGAATTCTAATTGGAATTGGTTGTGAAGAGTGTGCGGGAATAGGAGCAGCCACCTTCTCTAGAGCAGTTCTTGCCAGCTTCCATTTTTCTAAAGCAGTAGCAGCAGTAGCTAAGTTGTTCCAAACGATTTGTTCTTTGGTCTTTCTCTCGATAGCTTGCTGGCTG
The DNA here is from genome assembly GCA_039176995.1 of Bacteroidota bacterium. Lineage (GTDB taxonomy): Bacteria > Bacteroidota > Bacteroidia > Chitinophagales > Saprospiraceae > JAAUTG01. The sequence continues at coordinate 25,975 of JBCDFY010000009.1, read as the reverse complement.
TAGTATAGCGTTGGTTTCCATTCTCGACGCTGACGGTATATTTTGCTTAATTGTTGGTAAGGGAAACAGTGTTCTGGGGCAATTTTGATGGCTGCTCTATACAATTTCGTAGCATGATACACATCCCCCAACTGCTCGTATTGGTGGGCCGCTTGCAGTAATTGCTGTACTTTGGAAAGATGTAGTGGTGAATTCATGCTCTTCGATTAATGAACTCAAAGATAAGTGTTTTCCATCATAAAAAAAGCACCGAGTGAACTCGATGCCAAAACATAAAATGTACACACTTATGTTCACGGGAAATGGAATAGCTTTCTATTCCTTCCATGAAACGACTTATAAAAAGGATATAGTTAATTGCAATTTAGGTTTGTACGAAGTGTTAAGTAAGAGCATGTCTAAATTTTATCGTCCTGATAGCCAATATTTTATGAACTTGCCGTTGAAATAATTTATTCACTTATCTCGATAAGCTCGTAAATTCTTTCTTAGGCAACCCGATAGCTAGCGGGTAAACTATTGACGATCAGTTAAATAATTTTTTAGACAAGCTCTAAGCAAAATCTAGCTGTCAAAGCATAAAATCTAGTATTTTTAGTGAGCAAATAGTTCCAAAATTCAGGTTTTATCACAAAACTTGTGGTTCTAGTACTTAATTCCTGATACTTCGTACACGACTAATTGCAACTTATAACTACAGTTCCATTAGCATCACCAGTTTTCACACCAATGAAGTTGGAATCCTCCACAGAGGCAGTCAAATTCTCGAAAACTTTGATATGAGGGTCACCAGCCTCCCAAGGATTATTTTCTCCAATTTGGATATCAGCAGGAAGAAACCGCCAATTGCTGGTGGGTAATCTTTCATCTAGTCCTAAGATCACTCTTCGTAAGAGTATCGCATCAATGACAGAAAGGGAAGAAGAATTATTTACATCCAAACTGTAAATTTTTAATGGAGATTCAAGCGTTTCCCTACCTAAAATATGATTAATGAGTAGCACTACATCGAAAGTAGAGATTCCATTGAGCACGTCATCATTTTTGGTAACTACTACGGAGTAGGTTTTCCCATTTTCTAAGTTGCTAAAACTATAATCTCCATTTTCGTCGGTTAAAGATGTCGCGAGATCATTATCGTTTTCGTCTAATAATCGGACTATCACTGCACAAATAGGAGTACCGTTTTCTGTTAAGACATTTCCTGAGATGCTTAAATTCTGAGCAAAAATGATGAAAGTAGCATTCATCAAAAGTAGCGTAAGGATATATTTTTTCATAGAAATTTTCTTTTCGTTGGAGTTGGCAAGAGCATATGGATAATGCTCTTGCCAAAGGTGAGAAATTTGCTTATCGGATATTGATTTTTTTAGTTGTCGAGCCTTTATTGGTATGGATAGTTAAAAAGTAAATTCCTGTTGGGAGCATTTCTACCATTACCTGATTGGATTGATAGATAGTTGAAACAGGCTTACCGTAAATATCGTGTAGTTCTGCACGCTCAACATTCATTCCATCAGCAGCAATCTTTACTTCTACAGAAGCAGGATTTGGATAAATCTTGATTACTCGATTCAGGAAATCTGTAGTTGAGACCGAAGATTGCTGTATTTGAGCGATACTTGGTTGAGTGCCCATGCCAATGCCTTCTGCTTGCGCTTCTCCAATAGATTGTACGTGATCTATAAAGAATTTCACTTCTTGCTCGTCCTGAAATAAGATCACATCTTCCATCACGATATTGAGCGCACCCAATTCTCCAAAACCTGTCATACCTTGTTGATCGATTCGACTGATAGCTACATCTATCCTTTTCTCTTCTGGAAAGAAGCGTTGCACACTGATCAGTTCTTCTTCTAAACCTAACCAAGAGTTTTCTAACGTTACTGCCAAACCATCTTCTAGCATCGTTTCTGCTTCATAATAAATACTAAAAGCAATGCTGTAAATTTTTTCTGCCATTTGATCTTCCGTACCTAAAATAATGGGCAGTTGGTTGGTTTCTGATAAGTTGAGCACTCCTGAATCCACGTAAAACGGTACACCTTCGTCTGTAAAAACAGTATTGACTAATGTAGGGGTAGATGTCCAATTCAGATCAATAGCTTCGGTGTCTTCGGCATCAATTTCACCGTCTCCATTGGTATCTGAATGCTTATAATTGATATTAGTAATCGGTGTAGAGGTAGCCCAATCTTCGGCTGGTTGAGGAGTGAAATCTAGTGTGGCGTTCTCGCGAGTAGGTCCAGCTTGTCCATATCCTAGACCAATATTTATGAGGTCATAGTGATTGGCTTCTGAATCTAAGTTCGTATCACCAGGCAAGACGGTATTTATGGCATCGGAAAAGGTAATAACTCCTTCGTTAGTTTGTACTTCAACGGTTTCAATATTATTATCTATAATTTTGAGAACCTCTAGTTCTATTCTACTTCCGAAGGATACGATCGTCTGCTCGCCCTGTTCTCCTAGAGCCAGGAAACACAATTCAAACAGCACCTCTGTTTCGTCCAATTCAATATTTTGAGCATTGAACTCATTCCAGACTAATCCAAAGGCATCTTCCCTAAGAGTATATTGTCTTTCAGCAATGCCTAGTACATTTTCTCCCAATTGAATAGAGGTGCTTTCCAATTTCTCTTTGTCCCAAGCAACTTCAAATTGAAGTCCTGCAATTGGAGGCATATTTTGTGCGAGAATAGGCAGACAAAATTCTTCTTGAGGTTCAACTATCGCATCCGCAACTAGCAGTGTTGGATCACCTGATATAATTTCGCCACCAATATCAATCCTGCCATTTTCTAATTCCACAGGCAAGACAACATAATCATCGTTGATGAAAGAATTTACCTCAAATGATGAATCACTAAACTCTATTTTTGCTTGATTTCCTGAACTTCCCATTGCTTCAAAGCAAAGCTCAAACAATACAAAATCGTCTGGCACTTCTAGGAATAGTGGATCATCTAACTCTACCCATGTAAATCTAAAATATCCTGCTTGATGTTGGTAATTTCTAGCAGCAGTAATTTCTAATATGTCTTCTTCGGGCGTTTTCAACTCTTTGAACAATAGAAGTTCTTCATTCCAAATTATATCAAACTCAATAGAAGCCAAATTTTTCAGCTTTTGGGCAGTTATTGGAACACAAAACGTTTCCCCTTCATTAACGTCTTTACTACCAATAGTAAAAACAAGATCTGTTGAATTTGCATCATTAATATCAATTGCAGCGTCTTCACCAATGACAGGAATACTTTTCAAATCAGAAGCCCGTACTCCCTCTCCCTGAATAGCATCTGAAAACGCTATAGATGCAGAACTTTCCTCACCTGCTGCTTTGAAACAAATTTGAAAAAGCGTACTTTCTTCGGGCAGTGTGACTCGCTGATTCAATTCTACAAAATCAATCCAAACAAATCGCAATACATTGTCGTGAACAGAAAAATCGCTTTCTCTTAAGTTCGGGAGATAAGTGACGTCCTCTGCTGTATTTAGATTGAGAGATTGATATTCTAGGAGATCACTATCCCACTCTACTGCAAATTGAATGGCAGTAATGTCCGTAAAATTGGTAGCCTGCACATCTACACAAAATTCTGCATTAGGTTGTACTTCTGTCTCAGGAAAGCTAATAATAATGGGTTCTTGAGCTTGAGACCATGCACTTACTAGGCAAAAGTAGAGACATGGTAGGAGCTGTAATATTCTTTTCATAGGATTTAATAAAATTGTTCTTTCTAATTGTAAATAATTAATTATGGTTCTTTGACAAATTCCGTGAAATGGAAACAAAAAATTGATCAAAATGTAAGGACTTCGCTACTTTCATTTCGCTCATTTTTTTGTTTCCACGGAATTTGTCAAAGAATGTTAATTATCAACTGTTGATACTACAAAGTTAAGTGTGGTGAGAAGTAAATAAAACTACATTTTAACTAAATTATAGCCTATTAATTCAATCAAAATATAGAGTATTTTAATTCAAAAATCTGTTTTCTAGCATTTTAAGTCTTATTTTTGATGTTTAAAAATTTATTTTATAGAAATGAAAAACACAACGCTTTATCATTTACTGTCTAGTTTTTCTGCACAAGAGTTGCAGCAATTTGGAGCGTATGTGCATTCGCCTTTTTTCAATAAAAATGAAAAAGTCCAACATTTGTATGAATATTTAGTGAAAGAAGATTTAGACGTGGAAAAGAAAAAGGCTTATAGATATGTGTTTAAAGCGTCTGATTATCAAGAAATTAGACTCAACAACGTCATTTCCGATCTCTTACAATTAGCGTATGGATTTTTAATTCAACAGCAACTACTTTCAGTTCCTCTACAGCAGCAAGCACATTTATTAGAAAGTTTAATCGAGCGAAATGTGCAGCGTCCAATTTCAAGAATCCTTCAGAAAGGCGCACGTATTGAGCAAAATATAGCCGCACAGAGCTATCAGTTTTTGCAAGAAAAATACAACTATTTGGAGCAGTTGGATCGTTTTGCTTTAACTCAAAATCAGCGCGAGTACGATGAAAATTTGCAGAAGATGAGTGATACGCTCGATGTTTATTATTTGTGTAACAAATTTCGGATTGCTTGTGAAATGGTGAGTCGTTCTGCAATGCTGAATGAAAAATATGAACCCAACTTCATTGCCGCTACTTTGGAAGAATACAAACAAAATCAAATACAATACGCCACTTTTCCAGCTTTAAAAATTTACTACCAAGCCTACCAATTTTTGAACCAAACTTCTGCTATTGGCTATCAGGAATTGAAAACTTTATTGCAAGAATATCCTAGCGTTTTGAGTCGCCCAGAACTACGACATCTTTACACTTATATGCTCAATTTCAGTGTGCGGCAAATCAACTTTGGACGCAGTGAATATTACCAGGAAATTTTACAGATTTATCAGACGCTGATGGAGCAAAATCTACTACTACAACATGGCTATCTCACCAAATGGAGCTTCATCAATGCGACTACCACAGGTATGCGCTTAGAAGCTTATGAGTGGACAGAAAAATTTATCCAAAATTATCAGAATGTATTACGAAAGGAGGAGCGCAAAAATACTGTTGATTATCAGCTAGCTGCACTCTACTTCGCCAAAGGAGATTTCTCTAAAACCCTACAATTCCTACAACAAGTCGAATTTACAGATACTTTTTATCAAGCTTCAGCACGCATCATTCAACTCAAAGTTTTCTACGAATTAGAGGAAATAGAACCCTTTTACGCCCTCGTCAAATCCATCCGAAATCTGCTGCGCCGCAAGCGAAAATTAAGTGAATATCATCGCTTGAGTTATCTTAATTTCGTGCGCATCGCGAAACGATTACTAGATTTGAAACTCCGACCGCTTTATCAAATTCGGGAGCGACATTTGAAATTTAAGGAGCAATTAGAAAATGCAGAGCCAATGGCAAATAAAGAATGGGTGTGGAGGAAGTATCAACTAGTAACTCAAAAGATATAAGTTTCTGCTAAGTGCGAAAACATCAGTATGAAAAATAGAGTAAAATCAATCAAATCAGCAAATATGAAAGCTTGCTATATTCTGGTCTCAGTCTTACTTTATAACCTGAGTAATGCTCAAGATTGGTCATTGCTCAATCTGGCAGAAAAGTACAACTATCAAGCAGATAGTCTGAGTCACATCTCTCATACTATTTGGGTAGATTCATTTCAGCTAGTTAATGAAACGGACACATTATTTTTCTTGAATCGAGTAGTCAAAAATATTCCTCATCCTACTAATCAACAATTGTTTTGGAAGACCAATCAAGGGCAATTTCTAGGCAAAACAGTATGGAGAAATAGCGAAGCAGTTTATTCTTTTCAGAACGAAAAAGATACGTTTCTACTAATGCCAAATGCACCGATTGGCAAGACGTGGAAATTTGAACCTCAACAACAAATTGAGGTAACTGTAATAAGTATTGAGTCGAAAGAGCTATTTGGGTTAGAAGATTCTATCAAAACCATCCAACTTTCTACAAACCACAAAATTCAAATTTCTAAACGATTTGGTCTTCTAAATTTTGCCACCCCTTTTGAAAGAACTAATTATGAGTTGAAAGGATTGCAAGCTCAAAAATTGGGAGAACAGATTCCTGATTTTTGGGATATTTACAACTTTGAAATAGGGGATGTTTTGATGCACTTGGAAGAAAGAAGTAGACACACAGGAGACTTAGACTCAGGTTTAGGAGCAGCTTATGTCAAACGCGAGATTATAGATAAGCAGATTATCTCAGACACCTTGACTTATTTTTATAAAGTACAAGAAAAAGAAACTTGGCATCCACTTTCAGGCCCACCAGGAACGGCTTATCGTCAATATGAAGATTCGTTACAACTGATAAACGATCTAGATCATCCAACTAACAAATTTAATGGGCAATTAGTGAAGAACTACCTAAGATCAGAAGAACCTGAATACACTCCCGATGTATGTTATATCAATTTCGTTCGCTTTCAAGAAAGCCCTGAATTCAATATATTTTCCAAACAAATAAATTTTCATCCTTGGCTAGAACCTAAATACACAGGTGATTGGTTTAGTGGAGATTACATACTCACAGATACCTCCGAGTACCTAATTCCAGCGTTTTATTGTAATCAATACTTAGAGTGGGGAACGAATATAGGTAGAGTCAATTTTGATTTTTGGTGTCATGAGGTCAGTTCTGCTCAAACTTTTCTAGGACATACCGATGGAATAGATACTATCGGGATCATTATGCCTGATTTTTTCTTTACTTCAACAGAAGAAGCACCTCTGAGGAAGCAACTTGAAATTAGTCCTAATCCAAGTAGTGACCATATTCAAATTGGAAACTTACCGATTGGAGCGAATATCCAGATTTACGACATGATTGGACAACTAATTTTGACTACCAATGAAAAGCAAATAGATATTACAAGACTGAATGGAGGTATTTATGTAGTTGTTGCTAAAATCGAAGAAGAGATCGTTTGGATAGACCAATTAGTAAAAGTCAAGTAAAACAACTGCACAAAAGTGATGACTTGATAGAAAATCAAACTGTCATGCCAATACTTTAATGCCTTGACATATGCTCTACTTCTTCCGATCCACCACAAAATTCACCAAGTCCTCTAGCGATTCCCGCGCAGGCGAAAGCGGCAGTTGATGCAATAGCTCAAAAGCTTGGTCGCGATAGTCGTACATTACTTTCTTGGTATATTCAATACCACCACTTTTTAGTACAAACTCAATAACCTCTCTGACTTTATCAGGTTTGGTATTGTGTCGTTTGATGAGCTTAATGATATGGCGTTTTTCGGAGCGAGAGGCTTTTTCTAGGGCATAAATAAGTGGCAGTGTCATCTTTTTTTCCTTGATGTCAATGCCTTTTGGTTTGCCAATATCATCTGTTCCATAGTCCAATAAGTCATCTCGAATTTGGAATGCCATGCCGATTTTTTCCCCAAACTTCCGCATCAGTTCAATGGTTGCTTCATCATCAGTAGCAGAAGCTGCACCCGAAGCACAAGAAGAAGCAATCAGCGAAGCCGTTTTTCCTCGAATGACTTCGTAGTAAACTTCTTCTTTGATGTCCAAGCGTCTCGCCTTTTCCATTTGTAGCAACTCGCCTTCGCTCATGGCTTGTACCGCTTCGGACATGATTTCCAAAGCGCGAAATTGCTTATTTTTCAGAGCCACCAAAAAGCCGCGCGAAAATAAATAGTCCCCAACTAAAACCGCAATTTTGTTTTTCCAAAGGGCATTTACAGAAAAGAACCCACGTCGTTTATGCGAATCGTCCACCACGTCATCATGCACTAGAGTAGCCGTATGCAAAAGCTCAATCATCGCCGCACCAACATAGGTCGCATTATTCACCTCCCCACAAGCCTTCGCACTCAACAATACAAACATCGGACGTACTTGTTTTCCCTTACGCCGCGCGATGTAATACATAATGCGATCCAACAAAGCCACCTTGCTTTTCATGGAGTCACGAAAATATTGCTCAAAAACCTTGAGTTCTTCCTTAATCGGACTTTTGATGCTTTCTAAAGGTCGCGGCATAACGGGCGTTTTCAGCATAATGATTTTGTTTTAGTCGTTTATGCAACTGATTTCTGTTTAGTAATACAACCGTTGACTTACAAAAGTTTCAATGAAAATTGAAAGTTATAAATGGAAATGATTTTTCCTACTTTCAGGCGACTAAATTTTGGAGAAATGACAAATTTGATAACTGCGGCGGCGAAATTAGCGGAAATTTGAAGAAAACTAACGTTATTTGCGCTGAAACCAGACAGATATATTCAGTATTGTTATCTTTTTTTAGAACAAATCAAGTACTTGGGAGCTTAATTTTCTTGCTCTATCTTTTTGTGTTGCGAAGCATTCCGCTTTTGCTCGCCCCTTTGGAGGCATGGTCACCTAAAGTATCTGGAGTACTATTCATTTGGTTTAGCAATCTTTTAAAAGACAGTCCGATTTGGATGGAAAATGTAGTAAGTGTTGCTCTGCTATTTATCCATGCAGTTTACATCACGCTCTTTTTGCGAAAAAACCAAATGTCTGGAGAAAACATATTGATTCCCAGTGCGTTGTATTTACTTACCGCCTGCGCGATTCCAATTTTCCTGCATCTTAATCCAATCTTGTTAGCTAATACTTTTCTCTTGATCGCCATTGATCAAATGATGGGCATTTATAGAAACCCTAATAGTGCTGGGAAGATTTTCAACATTGGTTTTTGGATCGCAGTAGCAAGCCTATTTTATTTTTCATACAGTTGCTTTCTATTCTTGGCTATTTTTGGTTTAAGTTCCCTTCGCGCTTTTAAGTTGAATGAATTTCTGACCTTAATTATTGGTGCTTTATCAGTCTATTTTTTGGCATATGCTTATGCCCTTTGGAACGACCAATTATGGGTGTTTCACCAATCTCAAATATTGGACAATATCGCCATTTTAGATTTCACAAAAAGCAGCTCTGTCAGCACTTACGTGCAATTAGCGATTGTTGGTATCTTTGTACTAGTAGCTTTGGTTACATATGGTACCATCGTAAGGCGACAAAATATGCAGTTCCAGAAGCGAACGGGCATTTTGTATATTATTGCAGCGATCAGTGCGACTTCTCTACTTTTTCAAGCTAATGTAGAGGTCGCTCACGTCGGAATTCTGATTGTACCTGTTGGTCTCTTACTTGGATTAATGGTCAATAGCTCAAATAAAACTTCAGCAGAAATCATCCATTTATTTCTGTTACTTTTAGTGTTGATGTGGCAAGCAAGTCCTTATTGGATGAGTGCTTGATATCTACAGTAACTTATATATAAATCTCATATCTATTAACAATATGAAATTCGGAGTAGTAGTTTTTCCAGGTTCAAATTGCGATGATGACATGATTCATGTTATCGGGACCGTCATGCAGCAAGAAGTTGTGAAATTGTGGCACAAAGAAACTTCCCTAGAAGATTTTAGTAAAGGCGATTGTGTTATTGTACCAGGTGGATTTTCTTATGGAGACTATTTGAGGGCAGGTGCGATTGCGCGCTTCTCCCCTATCATGCAATCCGTCATTGAATTCGCCAACAAAGGTGGTTTTGTTTGGGGCATTTGCAATGGTTTTCAGATTCTTTGCGAAGCAGGCTTACTGCCTGGTGTACTTTTGCGTAATAGTCATCAGAAGTTTATTTGCAAGAATACTTACTTACTTCCACAGACCAATAATTCACCCATCACCGCAACTTTGGCAATTGACCGACCACTCAAAATTCCGATTGCTCATGCAGAAGGTCGCTTCCATGCCAATGAAAAAACGCTGGCAGAACTAGTCACTAATGACCAAATTTTATTCAAGTACTGCGACAGAAAAGGAAACATCACTGAAGAAGTCAATCCAAACGGCACTGCACAAAATATTGCAGGAATTTGCAACAAAGAGCGAAATGTTTTCGGTATGATGCCTCACCCAGAACGCGCTTCGGAAAACATATTGGGTAATACTGACGGTAGGCATTTATTTGAGTCTTTATTGACGGCTTCTAGAATGGAGATGGCTTAGCATAAATGGCTATATGGTTTTTAGGGTTATTATGTCATAGCCTTAAAACCATATTAAACGGCGCAGCCATCAAACAAATTCAAACCAATAAAAGCCTATGACAATCGCACTAGACAAGACGATTCCCCATCCTGACTTTTTGATTATTGGTACTCAAAAGGGAGGGACGACTTGGCTACGGCGAATGCTGATTACACATCCTGATATTTACATTCCACCCTATCCAGAGGAAGTCCATTTTTTCAATCGAGCTATTGAGCAGCCTGACTTGTATTTTGCCTTGTTCAATATACAAGAAGCGGGAGGCAAATTATTGGGAGAGAAATCGCCAAACTATTTTCATATGCCTGAAAAGGCGATTCGTTTTGTGAAAACACTTTTGCCAGAAGTAAAATTAGTCGTCATTTTGCGGAATCCTGTGGAACGAGCCTGGTCGCAAGCGCGGATGAATACTTCCGATTTCAATCAGAAGGAATTGGGAAAAAAGAATTTGCTAAAATTGGTACTCCAAGTAGCGAGTCGAGGCAATTTTGAGCGTACGAATTACGCCAAAGTATTGCAAAAATGGCTCAAGTCTTTCGATCAAGAACAACTCCTACTCTACTACTATGATGATTTACAAAATGATTCTCAGCAATTCTTGAATCGAGTTTGTGATGATTTAAAAATGCCACATTTTACGCCAGAGGAATTGCAAAAGCGCGTTCATGTGAGCAAGAGTTTACAGATGCCAGCAGCACTACGTTGGTTCTTGACTTGGCGCTATCGAAAGATTCCTAAACAGCTGAAACAGCTAGATTTTAAAGCTCCCGAGACTTGGTCAGAGCAAAAAACTTCTATTTCTTTTTTGCAGAAAGTTGTAATTCTGATGCTGTTCTTTCCCTATCATATTTTGACGAGTCTAGGTTATCAACTATATAAATTGCGAAGTAGTCAAAAACTCAAAGTACCGAGAATTATTTTTGATTGATTACTCAAAGCGCGCACCTATCATGCTCACTACTGATCGCTTATTCATCAAAAAATTTCAATTAACAAATGCGGCATTTGTTTTAGAGTTAGTCAATACTGATGCTTGGCTAAAATACATCGGAAATCGGAAAGTCTACACGTTGAGAGATGCCGAAAAGTATCTTCAAAACAGATTGATAGCGGCTTACGAAAAGTATAGTTTTGGGATGTATGTCATTTGGTATCAAGCACAAAAATGTCCAATTGGAATGTGTGGCTTGGTACAAAGAGACTATCTGAGCTATCCGGATTTAGGATTTGAGTTTCAAAAAGAGATTCGACTTCCTGATGATGAAGAGTTATTTTTATATCAGTTACTATTGAACAGCCACATCGCAAGTCTGGGCTGATATGACGAAGAGAATCCTAAAAAACAGTAAGGGTTCATTTACAACGGTAACCGAATTATTTCAGGACAACAAACTGCTAAATTTCTCTTGATTCTCCATTCAAGATTCTGCAAAAATAGACTCCGCGTTCAAACACATTAGTTTAATTACCATTCCTTACCTTTACCAAGCAATAAATCCTTCCACCATGATGAGCATCAAGTCACGAGCATCAATAGTTATCATTTCTTGGCTAATCTGTGTTCCTTGTTTTTCTTGGGCACAATTAGAAGTCCTACCTTACAAGACTACCCCTGCGCACAAATGGGAAGCAGGTATCCATACAGGGCATTTGTTTAGTGCAGGTGATATTCCTTTTGATCCTGGCTACGGATTTGGAATGCATTTGCGGAGAGCTTTGGACTACGTTTTTTCCTTTCGCCTGGATGGGCAGTATGGCTTGATGAGCGGGAAACGCTTCAACCAAAATGATGAATTTCAAACAGAATGGATGTCACTTTCAGCGCATGGCATCGTGAGTTTGAATAATTTAAAATGGGACGAACCTAATCGGCGCACCAATATTTATATCTATCTCGGTGGTGGATTTAATGGCATCAGTGTGGACTACACGCCCGAATTTGGAGGAACAACTAAAAACATTCGCAATGCCGCTTCTTCGGTTTTGGATATTGGAATTGGCTTTGCTATTCGCTTGAATGAGCGCACCAATATTGGCGTAGATCATAAGTTCAGCACACTCTTTAGTAAATATGCAGACTTGGTAGACGGCTTTGATAATCAGGGCTTTAGAGATATGGCGAACTACACGAGTGTTCGCTTGAATTACAACATTGGTAAAAAAGATAAAGCTGAACCGCTGTACTGGGTCAATCCTTTGGGCGCGATCATTAAAGATATAGATTATGTAAAAACGCGCCAAAATGAAGCAGAGAAAGATTCTGATGAGGATGGCGTACTAGATATCTTAGATTTGGAACCAAATACACCTTTGGGTGCACCCGTGGATACGCGCGGCGTTACTTTGGATAGCGATAAAGATGGCATTCCAAATTATCAAGATAAAGAACCTTATTCTCCACCGAACTTTGAGTATGATGAAAATGGTGTTGCTATTCGACCAAAATACGTAACGGAAGAAGAATTGAATGATAAATTACGCGAACAGCAAGAAATGTTCCAGTTGTTTTTACCTGTCGTGCATTTCCGAACGAATCAATACGAATTGAAAGATTCAGAGTTAAAGAAGTTGAGCCATATTGCTCGAATGTTGCGTTTGTATGAAGACATCAACTTGATGGTCATTGGCTATACCGATCAAAAGGGTAATGAAGAATATAATAATGAATTGTCCTACAATCGAGCGAATGCAGTGATTCAATATTTGGTCTCTGAATTTGGTATTGAGCGCAGTCGTTTGAAGCTAAATTGGAAAGGGGAAAAAGAAGGCATCGTTTCAGATGAAGAAGATAGTTATATGAACCGTCGAGTAGAATTTGAGGTCACTTCTGCTCAAACAAAAGATATGGAGAAGCCTGCAAAAGGAAAGAAAAATCGAGGGTTTTAGCAATTAATTGACTTCTATCACTTCATCTTCTACTACTACAAAAATGCGATCTTGCTTTTTGGGTTGAACTGTTGCTGTACCAGTGAATGAACCGAAGGCAGGTAAAATGCCATTTCGTTGTCCAAAATAGAAGCAAGGCAAGCGCATATACTGCTTCCCGCTACCTTTCAGCCGAACGCTAGGATGAATATGTCCTGCTAAATTGTAGTGTAGCGCATCTTCTTCTTGTGGATGATGTGTTAATAGAAAGTTTTGTAGCAGCAACTCATCGCAAACTTCTAGTCCCGCAGATTGATAATTTTCTTCGGATAATATATCGTGATTGCCTTTCACCAAGATGAACCGGATACTCGAAAACTGCTGAATCAAGTTGCCTAATTCTTCCCAAATATCATTATACTCACTATGAAATAAATCGCCTAGAAAAATAACGCGCTTCGGATGAAACTCCAATAATAGAGAAATCAGTTTATCCCAATTCTCATTGCTTGCGCTCGTAGGTACTGCAAAACCTGACTTACGAAAATGTTTCACTTTTCCCAAATGCAAATCCGCTATGAGTAGAGCTTCTTCTTCTTGCCAATAGATTGCTTTGTAGGCATGAAGATGGAAGTTTTGTTGGTGGAATTGGAAGAGCATGATGAGTTTGCTTTATGGTTTCATGGCTTTTATGGTTGGGTAATGGTCGTAGCTCTTTTGGAAAGATAAGAATTTTAAGAGTAATGGTTGATGCTGAGATTGGTAAGTGTGTATCCCAAATTGCATTTTTGTAGAAGATTTGAAATAGCAAAAACTCTGATCTCTGCTTTTTTCAAATCATGGCGGCATCGAACCGCCATGATTTAATCGAGGTTTCTTAAGGACAAAAAATGGCTTGTCAGCCATTTTTTGTCCTTAAGAAACCTCGATGGATTTGGAGGGACTCGATGTCCCTCCAAATCCACAACAAGTCGCTCTAAAAAAGCACTTTCAGTATTTGTACAATTTGGTACGCATACGATTAGTAAGTGCGGAAGCATGAAGCGATACCGATAGCTCTTGGTATGCCCCCATGATCTCGGCTATCAAAAATCACCAACAGCATCATTTGTTTTGTGCCGCTAATTTTCAAAATAAAAAGGGATGATTCTCTCGTGAAGAATCATCCCTTTTAGACCTTACATCTTACAAGTGATTATTGTCCAGAACCACCATTGAATAGGCTATTCTCAGCTGGAACACTCTCTTCTTTTGGCTTAGGCAACACCTCTCCTTTGATTGTCAACTTACGAGTAGGGTTCGCTTCGTTCGTCGTTAGAGTAACGAATTTTGTGAACTTGCTACCTGCGCGCTTCGTATCATATTTAACTTTGATTTGACCAGTTTCACCTGGCATAATTGGATCAGTTGGATAGGTTGGTACAGTACATCCGCAACTTCCGCGTGCATTAGAAATAATTAATGGCTCTGTTCCAGTATTCGTAAAATTGAAATAACGGAAAGGGTCAGAGTTGTACTCAATCACACCGTAGTCAACTAATTCTTGGTCAAAAGTCATAACTGCTCCTTCTGCTGGAGTAGTCACTTCTGTTTTAGTTGGTTGAGCTGGCGTTTGTGCGAAGCTAGAAACTGCACCAAAAGCAGCCAAGGCAAAGACAAATAATAATCGCTTCATTATATGATTAGATTTTGTTGATAATTAATGCTTGATTTATAAACTTTAAACGTATTATTAGACTTCAGGTTGTCTATAAGTCACGTTAAAGAAATCTCAATATTTTTGATACAAATGTAAAATCTCTACGCTGGAAATGAAAATTATTCGCTGTTAATGCTGCGTTAATGTAGAGATTCAGATGATAACTCGAATAATCAGTGCTAAACCAAATGCCATCAAGAAGCCACCTGCAATACGGCGAAATAATCGGATTCTCTTCACAGAAAGAAACTTTCGCAACCAATCAGAAAGCATGATTTTGACAGTATCTGTCACGATGAGAGCACTCAAAATGCCACCGTAAAATAGAAAAGCCTCTTTCGTGTTAGAAGATGCCTCAATAACAACGGTACTGCCCAATCCAATCCAAAAAAGGACAGTAAATGGGTTCAACGTATTGATAGCTAGACCTTTTAGGAACTGTTTAATTGGCGAATAAGCAAGTTCCGTTTCACTCACTCGCAGCTGTGGATCATGAACCTTTGCAAAAAATATACCGCAGCCGAAGCCAATTAAGATCAAGCCGCCTATAATGCCTATGAACAGTTCAAAATTGGATAGACTCGCAAATTGTTTGATTTTTGAAAGTCCAAAGTAAGTAAGTGTAATGTACATAACATCGCTCGTCCAGATGCCTGCACCTACTGCAAAACCAGCCCACTTTCCATACTCCAAACTGCTCTGGAGGATGGTAATTAGTATCGGACCAACCAGGATACTCAATCCTAATCCTGTGACGAATCCTTGTGCTAAAAATTCCACCTAGTTCACTTGTTTTTCATTAGTTAAACTGCTTCTACTGAAAGAATTATCACTTATCTTACAACCTAAAAGTAGGCTCAAAATGTTAGTGAATCAATAAACGCGCAATATACCCACTAAATAGATTTAAAAAAATGGCAAACGATCAATCTTTATGGTTTTTAGAAAATATAGATGTCACTGGTATTTTTTGTCCTAACAAACTGGAGGATGCACTAGAAACACATGACCATAAAAAATATAAGAAAGGAGACTATATTTATCTGCCACAAGAACATTCCGATCGCATTTATTTTCTAGCAGCGGGTCAAGTGAAAATTGGAAGTTATGGAGACGGCGGAAAAGAAATTACTAAAGCAATTTTGGGTAAAGGTGAAGTTTTTGGAGAATTGACTTTGATTGGCGAAGACAAGCATCGTGATTTTGCTGTGGCAATGGAAGAAACGATTGTCTGTATACTAACGAAGGACGAGATGAATAACCTAATGCGCAAACACAGCTCATTGAGCTTATTCATGATGAAAATTATGGGTTCTCGGGTCTTAGAGATGGAAAAACGCTTAGAATCGCTGGTTTTCAAAGATTCCAGAACGCGTATTATTGAGTTTTTGAAAGACTTAGCGGATAAAAAAGGACAACGAGTAGGCTATGAAATGCTGGTGCGCGGTTTTATGACGCATCAAGAAATTGCAAATTTGACAGCCACATCTCGTCAAACAGTGACGACGGTATTGAATGAATTGAGAACTAAAAATGTAATTACTTTCAATCGCAAAAGATTACTAATCAGAGATATGGAGTTGTTAGCTAAAGAAGGCAGTCTACCGTGATAGAAAATGATAAACAGTGTGTGCTGCTAAATGTGTGTATTCCAAGTTGCACAAATATCAAATAATACTTGCTTAGAGCGACTTGTTGTGGATTTACATGGACGTCGAGTCCATATAAATCCATCAAGGCTTTGTTGTTTGTTATCTCATGTAAGAGTGCAATTTGGCACACACCTGTTAAACGTCTAAATTTAGACTGGCTCTTATCGAGATTTAATGTTTGGATTCTAGTGCTTTTAATATTAGAATTTTAAGTAGACTGCTAGATTAAAAGATATGAGATATGAGACGCAAAGTATTCGTGTTCAATTTTTTCTAGCAATCAAAATATCCGATCTTGTAGGGTGTATTACTTACATACTTTTCGTATTTTTACATCGCCCAGTAAAGGTTGATACACACATGAAGACGCTACTACTACCCATACTTTTTTTATGCTCGCCCTTTCTTATTCACACACAATCAAGTACTTGTGAGGGTAATCTAGGAGACAATATTTTTCAAAATGGTGATTTTGGTGCGGGCACAGTCAATGTTCCTGAAAAGCCTGGTGAAATCATTTCTGCCTATGTTTATGTCTGGCAAGCCCCACCTCCCGCAGGTTATTATCTCTTAACTAACAATACTGGTGATTGGGATTTTCTCTATCCATCTTGGTTAGCGATGGGTGATAAAAGTGATGATCCTGATGGTTATTTTATGGTGGTGAATGGGGATAATTTTCCAGGTCTGTTCTATGAGCAAGTCATTGAGAATTTATGTGGAAATACCGAATACACTTTCTCGGTTGATATTATCAATATTATCAAAGCTAATATTTCCAATCAAAAAATGCCCAATATTTCTTTTCTGCTTAATGACGAGCGCGTGATGGGAACGGGTAATATTCAGCAAAATGAACGTTGGAATACCTATGAATTTTCTTTTACTACCCAACCCAATGAAACGAGTGTTCGGATTAGCTTGAAAAACAATGTAGTAGAAGGAGAAGGCAATGATTTCGCCTTAGATAATTTTAGTTTACGTACCTGTGGACCGAAAGCCGAGATTCAACCACGAGATACGACGCATATTTGTAGAGGAGAATTGCCAGTAGAACTTCATGCCAATTTGATTGATGTATCAGAAAATAATTGGTTATTTCAATGGCAGAAAGGCTTGGACAATTATAGAAATTGGGAGGATATAAATGAAGCTAGTTTAAGCGCTTACGAACATCAAGAAACACAAGATGGTATTTACCATTATCGCTATCTAATCGCTAAGTCACTAGAAAACCTCACCAATCCCAATTGTAGAATTAACTCGGATATTGCTACCATTCAGATGAATCCTATGGAGTATTTTATAGAGGAAGTTATTTGCGAAGGTTCTAGTTATCAGTTGGGTAATCAAACTTACGAAAATACAGGAATCTACACCGCCAACTTGACTTCTAGCATTGGCTGCGACAGCATTGTAACGCTAGATTTAACAGTCGCAAAAAGTTCAGGAATTGATGCGAGTGTAGAGATGCAATCTCCCAGTTGTGCAAATGGAAAAGATGGAAGGATTGAAATATTGGAGTTGATTAATGCAAGTGATGCTTATACGATTTATTTGAATGGTGAGCGATTAGAAAATGAAGAAACACTGAATTCCCTTAGTGCAGGAACATATCATTTCATCATTAAAGATAGTTTAGGTTGCCAATTTGAACAAACTTTCCAGCTTACTGATCCTAAAGATTTTAGACTAGACATCGATGATCGTTTGGAAGTGAATTTGGGAGAAGAAGTTACCATTTTGCCTATTGTTAATCAATCTGTCCAGCAATTTTTCTGGCAAGGTTGTGATAACTGTTCTTCGGGCTTATCACTTCGCCCTATTCAATCTCAATTGTACACTTTGACCGCAATTTCAGAAACTGGTTGCGTTGCTACGGATTCCGTCTTCATTCAAGTCAATTCAATAGGGAAACTCTTTATTCCAAGTGCCTTCTCCCCCAATAATGATGGTATAAACGACTACTTTTCCATTTTTGCTAGTCAATCCAGTGTCGCGGAAATTTTACAATTTATGATCTTTGATCGATGGGGCAACATCGTTTTTGAGCGACATAATTTAGCGGCCACTGATGGAAGAAATATTTGGGATGGCTATGTAAATGGAAAACGAATCGTGAATGGTACTTATACTTGCGTCACAAGGATTCGATTATTGGATGGGAAGGAGGAGTTGGTGACGCAGCAATTGACAGTGGTGGATTAGTCAGTTGTATGATGTTTTATATTCTTTGGTATGTATCAATCTACCCTTCTCATTGTAGGTGTGAGTTGTAATTACAACTATATCCTCTACATATTTGAATATTTGTCTCTTTCTCAAGGTCTTAAAAAATCTAGTGTGAGACCAAAATTCTTCAATTGATTCTACACAGTTATTGGTATTGTAAAAATATTTGGTGAGTGAGTTCCAGCTTCCTGCCCAAGAATTGTTGTACTTAATCCATCCTTTTTTCATTGATTTTTTGCTAATAAGTAGCCCATTATCTCCAAAAGAAAGCTCTATTTTCATTCCTGTATATAAAGGATCATCATAAATTATTGTTGAATTGGATATACCTTTTAATATACCCAATTCACTCAAAAAAAATCGAGTTTCTTTGAAGGTATGATCTTCTATATTTAAAGATGAATCGTATTGAATTTCGCAAATGGTACATGCCTTTTTTTGTGCACAGACTAGATGGATTTGAATTACAAGCAGTAATAAAAAAAGGAAAGTAAATTTCATCTATTCTGATTTGATTTTTTAAAACTATTGGATTTAACCGTAGTTTATGCTCGGCAATCTGGCTGAGCTTACCGATCATAAACTACTAAGTTAATCATATTGAATATTAAAATTCAGATGTGCAGACCTTATCATCTGACAGTCAAAGACATTCTGACAACAAAGTGGTCTCTCATCTGACTTCTAAATTTAATTCAACAACTCATAAATCCCCGCAATTCCTTGTCCACCACCTACACAAGCGGTAACCATACCATATTTATTGCCACGACGACGCATTTCGTTGAAGAGTTGCGTAGAGAGTTTTGCTCCTGTGCAACCTAGTGGATGTCCCAAAGCGATTGCTCCACCATTTACATTGACAATATCAGGATTTAGTCCTGCTTCTTGAATCACAGCTAAAGATTGCGCAGCAAAAGCCTCATTCAATTCAATCAAATCTACATCATTCAATTTGATACCTGCTTGCGCTACTGCTTTAGGAATCGCTGCACAAGGACCAATTCCCATGTACAATGGATCAACGCCGCCCACAGAGCAAGATGCTAGACGAGCGATGGGGTCTAAACCTAATTTTTTCACCATGTTTTCGCTTACGACTAGCACGAACGCTGCTCCATCCGAAGTTTGAGAAGAATTACCAGCCGTCACAATCCCACCTTGTGCAAACACAGGACGCAAACGCCCCAATGCTTCCATCGAAGTCGAACGACGAACGCCTTCATCCATTGCTACGGTATGCTTATGCTCCGTGCGTTTTCCATCTTTCACAAAAACTTCCGTCACCTCCACAGGTACGATCTCTTCATTGAATTTTCCATCATCTATTGCCTTCGCAGCCAAAGTATGCGAACGCAACGCAAACTCATCCGACTGTTCTCTGGAAATGCCGTATTTATTTCCCACCGCTTCTGCCGTAATGCCCATACTAACTACATAATCAGGCGTTTCTTTTGCTACATTGTAGCTCGGCGCGAGTTTGTAACCCGTCATCGGAATACTACTCATGCTCTCCGTTCCACCAGCTACATACATTTCTCCCATACCCGCACGAATTTTCGCCACCGCCATCGAAATGGTCTCCAAACCCGATGCACAATAACGATTCACCGTTACGCCGGGCACTTCTTTCCCTAGAGCGCGCAAAGAAATCTGACGTCCAATCTGCAAGCCTTGCTCTCCTTCTGGATTGGCACAACCGACAAAGACATCATCTACCAATTTAGGGTCAACTTCTGGCACTTGCGCCATTAAATGTTGGATGACTTCCACCGCCAAATCATCGGAACGGTAGTTTCTAAATCCACCTTTTTTTGCTCTTCCTACCGCTGAGCGGTAAGCCTTTACTATGTATGCTTCCATGTTTTTATTTTTAGATGTGAGATTTGAGATAATGAGATATGAGACTGATACAGTTCTTTGAAATAAAAACTACTCTCTTTCTCCAAGCTTTTTCTTCAAATTATATCCCATTTTCTGAATTTGATATACCTCACTTATTAATATTTTTAATTCTTTCTCTTCAATAAATCCTAAATCAAAACTTAGCATTAGCTGTGTTTCAATTTCGCACAATGACCCAATTGCAATGTTTAAGAAGTGTATTAACTGCTTATCTGTTCCTCTTCCACATCCCTCTGCAATGTTAGAAGGAACAGATACCGAAGCTCTCCTGAGTTGATTCGTTAATCCAAATCGTTCGTCATTAGGAAACTTCCTAGTCAATACATATATCTCCTTAACTAGCGTTTTAGATTTCTGCCATACTTTTAATTCTTTAAAATTGTGCATGCTGTAATAGATTCGAGATTTTCAGATATTGGACTTTTACACAGACAGGATGTTCGATATTTAAGAAAGAGAATATGAACCATTCATATTTAGATTCTAAAGGATACTTTGAAAAGTCTCAAATCTCTTAGTCTCATATCTCACATCCATTTCAGAAAAGTCTCACATCTCTCAATCTCACATCTCTCAATCTCACATCTCATATACAAAATCTCTAATTCCGCAACGGCTTATTCGTCGTCAACATATGCTGTATTCGCTCCATTGTTTTCGGCTCTGCAACCAAGCTCAACATCGCTTCGCGCTCAATATCTAATAAGTATTGCTCGCTCACTTTTTGCGTTCCAGTCAAGTCTCCTCCACAAAGGACATAAGCGATCTTTTTCGCGATTTTAATGTCGTGCTCGGAGGCGTATTTGCCGCGATATAGTTCATTCGCAGCAGCATAAAGTGCCGCTAAACCAGTACGTCCAAGTACCGTAATATCTTGATGGATAAGCGGTTGTGTATAGTTATCCGCCAACTCTAGCACTTTAGCTTTGGCTTCGCTAATGTTGCGCTGAACGTTGAGTACCACTTCATCTCTACCTTTGATCAAGTAGCCTTTATCGTAGGCTTCCGTCGCAGAAGTCGCAACTGTTGCCATTGCAATGGTTCTGAATTTGTCAATAATGGTAGGAATCATCACGTCTCCTTCGAAGAATTGGTCAGAAGCACGGACGGCAAATTCTTTTGTGCCACCACCTGCAGGCAAAATACCAACACCAACTTCTACTAAACCAATATAAGATTCTGCAGCGACCATTGCAGCATCGCAATGCATGATGGTTTCGCAACCGCCACCGAAGACATAACCTTGTGTTGCAGCTACTACTGGAATGGATGAATAGCGACAACGCATCGTGGTTTGTTGGAATAGATTGACCGCCATGTTCATCTCGTCCCACTCTTGCTGATACGCCATTTGTGCCATCATCATCAAGTTCGCGCCGACAGAAAAATTGGTGGCATTGTTTCCAATTACCAAACCTTTCCAATCGCCTTCTTCCGCAATCTGGATGGACTCATTGATGCCGCGAAGGACACCTTCGCCCATTGTGTTGGCTTTGCTTTGGAACTCCAAACACAAAACACCATCTCCAATGTCATGTAATATAACTTCACTATTTTTGAATACGGGCTCTTGATCGCGATAAGTATCTAAAATGATGAAACCTGCACTACTTGGCACTTCTTTGTAGCTCTTGCTAGCTATATCATAATATTTGCGCTTGCCATCTTCATTCTTGTAAAAAGACTCATGACCTGCACTTGCCATTTCTTCTATCCAATCGGCTACGCTTTCACCGTATTCTTTCGCCAAGTCAATTCCTTTTTGAATACCGAAAGCATCCCAGTACTCAAATGGTCCCATTTCCCAAGCATAACCTGTACGCATGGCATCATCTATACTGAAAATATCATCCGAAATTTCTGGAATACGATTCGCGGAATAGGCAAATAAACCAGCAAAGTATTCTCTAAGAAAAGAACCACCTTTATCTTCGGCATTCAACATCGCGCGAACGCGGTGCGGCGCAGAGTCAATTTGCTTGGCTGCTTTAATGCTAGGAATATTGGGTCTTTGGCTAGGCTCGTATGCTAGTGTTTTTAGGTTCAAAGCCAAAATGACTTTTCTACCTTTTTCATCTTTTTCGTTGGTCTTTTTATAGAACCCTTGCCCTGTTTTATTGCCTAAGAACTTGTTTTCCAATAAAAAGTCAATGTAATTAGGATTGGTGTCGCCCAATGTGCTCAAGTATTCATCGTTTGGCGTAGCACTCTTCACAAAGCGCGATACTTTATCATTAGTATCCAAACCAACCAAATCATTCAAGCGGAATGTACCTGTTTTGGGTCTTGCAATCGCTGGTCCAGTCAGAGCATCCACTTCTTCGATTCGCAAGTCGTGCTTCTCCGTCAGTTCCATCATTTTAATACCTGAATAGACACCAATTCTATTTGCAATGAAGGCGGGCGTATCTTTACACAATACCGTCTGTTTTCCTAAATAAACATCACCATAATCCATCAAGAAATCCATAACCTCCTCGCTGGTATCAGGCGTTGGAATTACCTCGAACAAACGCATATAGCGTACTGGATTGAAGAAATGCGTTCCGCAGAAATTTTTCTTAAAATCTTCGCTTCTTCCTTCTGCCATCAAGTGAATTGGAATACTGGAAGTATTAGAAGTGATAAGAGAACCAGGTTTGCGATGCTTTTCTACTTGCTCGAAAACTTTCTTTTTGATATCTAAGTTTTCAACGACTACTTCAATCACCCAATCACAATCGGCAATCTTTGCCATATCGTCTTCAAAGTTACCCGTCGTAATTCGGCTGGCATATTCTTTATTGTAAAAAGGTGCTGGTCTGCCTTTGATTGCTTTTTTCAATGCACCATCAGCAATACTATTTCTAGCAGCGCGATCATTTTTTTTATCTTCTGGTAAATCGCGTGGTACGATGTCCAACATCAGTACTTCGAGTCCAATGTTAGCGAAATGGGCCGCAATGCCTGAACCCATTACTCCTGAACCGAGTACTGCCGCTTTTTTGATTCTCCTCATATTGTATTTGTGATTTGAATGATGTATTAGGATTGGAACGTGGATAAGATGGATTTAAAGGATAGTAGACGGATTTTTTAAAAATTTCGTAGAACGTCCACAGAGATTTCTGCCCGACTACAATATATAACTAATTATGGTTAGGCGAGAGTTTAAATCTATTCAATCTGTGTTCCTATTTTTTATTCCTAGAGAAATATATTATTGGCAGAAGGGAATTTTTAGCGAATTTTCGCTAAGCGAACAAATGTACAAAAATAACTGAAAAAAAGAGGGAAAGTTTGGGGGAATGCCTATTGAATTAATTTTCTTTGGGATTATATTATCACATAGACAGATAGCTGTTCACATAGTTCATAGTAGTTTTGTGTTTTTGTTGCACGCAGAGAGCGCGGAGAACGCAGCATTTTTTGCTCGTTTTCTTCGAGTAAACAGATAAACAGTTCAACAAATCAACAATTATTCAATGATTCATACACTTGATTTAAACTTCCTCAATAGCTCTGAAACCATCGCCGCCTTTCTACTAAAAACCGAAAAAGGCAGCATTTTATTTGAAACAGGTCCACATTCCACTCTACCACAACTGGAAAAAGAACTTGCTAAATACGACGTTCAACTGGAAGATATCCAACACGTTTTCGTCACCCACATTCATTTAGATCATGCAGGTGCGGCTTGGGCATTTGCGAAATTGGGCGCAAAAATTTATGTACACCCGCGTGGACAAAAACATTTGCACGATCCTTCTCGCTTGTACAATTCTGCAAAGCGTATTTATCAGGATAAAATGGAATATTTGTGGGGAACAATGGAAGGCATTTCAGCAGAACAGTTACAGGTTGTTGAGCATCAAGAAGTAGTCAAGGTGAATGGCGTAGAAATTAGAGCTTTGCATACGCCTGGTCATGCCGTTCATCATATTGCTTGGCAAATTGGAGATGAAATTATCACAGGCGATGTAGCGGGTGTCAAAATTGGAGATGCGCTAGTCGTACCGCCTTGCCCGCCACCCGATATCGATGTAGAAGATTGGCAAAATTCGATTGCGATACTGAAAACTGCACTGCCCAAATCACTTTATTTGACGCATTTTGGAAAGGTAAAACGAACTCTCCAACATTTAGACGAATTAGAACAACGTCTTTTGGATTGGGCAAATTGGATGAAGCCACATTTTGAAAAGGACACACCGCAAGCCGAAATTGTTCCACAATTTCAAGCCTACGTACAACAGGAACTTAAAGCCGCAGGCATCACCAAAGTCGCTGATTTGGAACGCTACGAAAAAGCGAATCCTTCGTGGATGAGTGTGGCGGGCTTGATGCGGTATTGGAAGAAGAAGATGGGGTGATTTTTTTTGAACTACAAAGGGAACAAAGGAGTACAAAGAAGAATTTGACAAATTTTGAAAATTTGTCAAATTTATACAGGAGAAAAATGCCATCACCTACTTACAATTATCTGACTAGCATAGCTTTTGTAAGTGCCTTTCAGAGTTTTCATTGCTTCTTTTAGTAGTTTCTTACAAGCAACACGATCTTCCTTAGAATCTACTAATACGTTTATGAGCAACTGTGAATTATCTGTGATATCTAGTTCATCGAACTCTTTTTGTAGAGCAGTAGCTACTGAACTTACAGATTGCTCAGGATGAACCTTAATGGTAATGCCTTGTGTCGAAATTAGATTCGTTGTACCTATTCTATTACTAGCTCGTGTAATTTTGCCTTGAGTAGTAGGATACACTTCACCCGCTTTCGCGATCTTATCACTTGGTTTATCCTCCTCCGTACAAGGGCGAGAAGTAATGGGAGAAGCATCGTCAATTAATACGTTTCCATTGTATGGGAAAAGCGTGGTTTCATAGTATGCTTCGATTATGATGTATGAAACATCCTTTTCAGGCATAAAGGTAAAAGCATACTCCTGCCAAGAGGTTTTCGTTATTTTAGAAGTCTTTCCTAGCAGCTCGGCACGGTCACAATAGCCTTTCCCTCCCCAGATTCTTACTATGACTGGAGTGGCGTAATTCACTTCTTGGTTAGTTACTCTACTTAGACTATTGTAGACCATAGAACGAGCTAACTTTAAAGAAAAATTATAGCACTGTCCTACTTTCAGTGGAATACTCAAGCGTTGAGCAACAGCCTCCCAAGTTTCATTATCCCTAACTACCATACCGATATATGTGTTTCCTTGCATTGCAGAGGTGGTCACTCTAAATTGTCCACCATTCATTTCTGGATGAATATCAGATGGAGATTCATCTTCAAAACCACAATCATACCACCCCTTAGGCGCATGACTATGCCTAGGAAAATCTTCAAAAGAAGGATTATTCAAGCGAATTGTATCTTGAGCATTTAAATGAAAAGAAAAAAGTATCTATTCAGAAGAAATACAGCAGCCTTGTTCTTTTGCTCTATTGCAATAGACATCGGCGTTTCCGTTCCAAAATCTTTGACGATATCAGGTTTTGCACCTCTTTCCAATAGCAATTCTGTAATTGCAATATTGCCTTT